>JBJOPG010000085.1:0-18216 GCA_046050865.1 Cyanobacteriota bacterium | reverse complement strand
AGATTGTTACTTCAAGTACATGACGAATTAATCCTGGAAGTTCCCCCCGAAGAATGGCAAGAATTACAACCAATTATCAAATCCACCATGGAAGATGCACTGAAATTAAGTGTTCCTTTGGCAGTAGACATTAATGCCGGTAAAAACTGGATGGAAGCTAAATAATCCAAGTTGCTAGTTAATTCAACTCAACTGAAAACGGCTGTAAGTATTTCATATACTAATTCACTGAGAAATTCACGGGGAATTATTCCATTCGAGAGTGTTTTGATGGTCTGATTTTGGAGCCATACATGCGCGTATATACCTGAGTAAATTCGGCTCCTAATAAAATAATTTGTGCTGAATAGTAGATCCAAGCCAATAAAACAATTAGTGAGCCCGCTGCACCATATGCTGAACCTAAACTACCCTTACTTAGATATACTCCCAACAGAAATTTACCAAAAAGAAATAGTACGGCGGTAATCACAGCACCGACAAAAACATCTTTCCAGACAATTTTGGCATCAGGGACATATTTAAACATCAGACCAAAGATAAAAGTCATTAAACCTAAAGAGATGATCAAGTCCAAGTTTTCCCAGAGAATTGCCGAACCAGGGAGAGAATTGACTTTATATTTACTTAAAGCAGCTACTACAGCGCTTAGCACCAGGGACAAAATTAATAAAAAGCCCATCGCCAAGACCATCAGAAAAGAGGCAACTCGCTTGCGAATAAAGATCCAGATCCCTTTTCCTGGTTGAGGTTTAACTTTCCAGACTGTATTCAAAGCATCTTGCAGTTGGGCAAAAAATCCTGAAGCTCCAATCAACAGCACCCCAATACTAATCAACGAAGCCAATCCCCTGATTTTAGGTTGGTTCATATTATTGAGAGCCATCAATACAGGCTGCACTCCATCTTCTCCCACTAAATCAGTGATCTTCTGGGCAATTTGATCTTGGGCGGCTTCCTGTCCAAAAAACGTTCCCGCAATGGCGATCGCAATTACCAATAACGGTGAAATAGAAAATACTGCGTAATAGGCTAAAGCCGCTGCAATTCTTGATGCGTTGTCTTCTTGCCACTCTTTAAAGGTTTCTCGGAATAGTCTGACGATTTTACGTAAATTCATAGACCTGGGAAATCTCTGTACTTAAGCTTTTTCAGCTTGGCTCAATTGATTATCAAGCAAATATCAAGTATAAAGCCGCCGACATCAAGATTGCATCAATTTGGACTTACCAACCTCTTCTCAGTAAAAATACAGAGTATTATAAATACATTTAAATATACTTCAAAGATTTTATTTATCAATACTAGTGAAGTTGAAGAAACTGTCGTTAAATATTTTCATCAGTAGCATCATCTTAGGGATCTTGTTTAAGTCCAGGATAAGTGTTTGTCAGCCGAGGGATGATGCCCAGGCACTCCAGACTAAATCGTTAGGAACAGAAAAATTTGCTTATGGACACAATATCACGCATCAATTGGTTGGCTCGCAAATTATCACCCAATTTACTCCTAAAAATGCTCAAGGAGAAAGCATTGAACTCCAGCAACTAGCATCTAGTTTAGGATATGACCATTTTAATTGGGCAAGTTATGTTGTTGAAGATCCTTATGGTATTTTTGACCAAGGGGGACAGAGACTTGATACCCCCTATAACGATCCCCCAAAAGGCGGATATCTTTACGATGCAGCAGATCACTTTCCTTTTTATTGGGATTTAGAACAATGTCACCAGTGCAAATCTCGTCATCACTGGCAAAATGAGCAGAACTTAAAGCCCTTTGAGTTAGTGTTTGAAGATGCCCCCGCCGATTATCGTCTGCAACCAGGAGAAACCATCGAATTTGTCACCAACTTAGTGGGAGTGAAGTATTATGATCCTCAAAATCAGACAGCAAAGTGGGAAATTCTGCATACTTTTCGTTGGCAACTAAGTAATCCTCAACCCAATATCAGTAAAGTGTTTTTGGTTGAAACGGAGGTAGATTTAAACGGATTACCGACTTCGCTGTTGAGTCGGATGCAGCATGATGGCGCGGAGTTGATTATTGATTGACACAATTATAGTCATTCCAAATAAAAAACATATGATCTTGTAGGGGCGATTCGCGAATCGCCCCTACAACTAATTAAGAGAAGCCGATTAAATCTTGGTTATGCCAATTAATCGTATCGCCAATTTCTGTCCCATCATGATAAGCAGCGAGGATAACTTCGCTAGTTTTGCCCCAGCAAATTGTGCCATCGGCAGCGATCGCGATCGCCGCTAAATCTCGATTACGACTACGAGATTCCTGCATCGATTTTTCCATGGCGGCTGGTAAGGTCAGACCATCGGTGACCCGAATGACAATTTTGGCAGCTAAACATTCTTCTATGATGTCTTCCCCAATACCTGTACAACTTACCCCTGCCGAAGTATCGGCATAGTTACCTGCGGGCATAGCTGAATCGCTAACCCGACCAATTCTTTCTAACCCTTTGCCCCCTGTAGAAGTTCCGGCACAGACTTTGCCCTTGCTATCTAGGGCTACTACACCAATGGTACCTTTGCGGGGTTCATGAACTAGAGCCTCTTCTGCCACTACTCCTGCCATACTTTTAGCAAAATTCTCGTTTCTTTCCTGCATCCATTCCTGTAGCCGAATTTCCACTAGGGGATCGTAAATCGGGACGTTTAATTCCCGCAGCAACTCTTTGGCACCATAATCAGCCAGAACGCGATCATCTTCTCCTTGTAAGAATTGAGCTAGTTCAATGGGATGTCTGACACGAGAAACATTAATCACGCCACTAAAACGCTGTTTCGCCCCATCCATCAGGGCAGCACTCATACGAATCTGTCCATCGGACTGTAATACTGAACCCGTACCAGCGTTAAAGGTTGGATGATCTTCTAGGAGTTGACAACCCAATACTACCGCTTCCATCGCACTACCTCCTTGAGAGAGTAACTGATAAACCTCGGTCACGATTTGGTGGAGAGCTTGACGGACTTTTGTTTCTCCCTGCTCACTTTTGATATGTCCTCCTGCGCCACCGTGAATGATCAGTTTGGGCTGTACTTGATTAGCAGACATAATGTGATGATAATTGTGATATGACTGATGTTATTAGATGATGATCCAGTAAAAGCTGATAGCTGGTAGCTGATATCTTATCAACTGATTGTTTGCGACGACGACAGCGATCGCTACAGTATTTAACCTCATCCCAACATTTCTCCCATTTTTTGCGCCAGGTAAAAGGGCGATCGCATACAGGACAAACTTTGGTGGGGAGGTCTGATTTTTTGCGCTGGTTCGCCATATTTTGCCAGGATAAGAAGCTTGACAGTTTTATTATTCCTCATTACTTGATAGTTTAGACAGATGCAGCAAAACTTGTTAGAGAATATTAGGATTGTGCTGGTGGAACCTGCGGGAGCCTTGAACGTGGGGTCGATCGCCAGAATTATGAAAAATATGGGGTTGACTAACCTAGTCTTGGTTAACCCCAGGTGCGATCTCCAATCTGATGAAGCTAGACAAATGGCGGTACATGCCGTGGATGTTTTAGAAACAGCACAAATTGTCAAGAGTCTGCCAGCAGCACTAGAAGGTTGTCAACAGGCGATCGCCACCACTGTCCGTTCTCGTAGCGTGCCGATTGTGCTGGAGTCCCCAGCCACGATCTTACCTGAATTACTGGTGCCCAATATTCAATCCGCTTTGCTATTTGGGGCGGAGGATCGGGGATTGAGTAATGATGAACTGAAATATGCCCAGAGATTCATCTGCATCGAATCGAATCCTGAATATCCTTCTTTAAATTTGGCTCAGGCGGTGACAATTTGCGTCTATCAACTCTATCAACTTGTTCAAGGCGCTGGGGAAAATCGCCATTCTAGTATGTCTACACCAAGAGAGTCTCCTCCCCAGTCAGTCGCAATACCCAATAATGCCACAATCGAAGTCTTGGAAGGATACTATCAAGATTTAGAAGCGATGCTCCTGGAGATCGGCTATTTATATCCTCATACCGCTCCTGTCAAAATGGAAAAGTTTCGTCGCCTATATAACAAAGCCAATCTACAGCCGGAAGAAGTGGCAATGTTGCGGGGAATTTTACGCCAAATTCGCTGGGCAAATAGCCAGCAAGTACAACTATCTCAAGATTAATGATTAAAAATTGTAGAGATCGTGGTGAGAATAGCTAGAGAATAGATACATTGATTGTGAAAAAAAATCCGTAATTTTATCAGTGTAATTTGTAGATCAAACGCTACATACTAACGAGATACGTCGATAATTTGTAATGGTTTTCCAGGAGTTGAGCGTGAATCGCAAAGGCAAAAAGTCTTTTTTTAGCAGAGCTAAAGGTGCCAAAGTTAACCCTAAATCTAAGCCTAACCCCCAAGGCAATGCAGCCCCAGCGAAACAATCCGCCAAGTCAAAGCCAAAGCGAGTCAAATCTCAAGCCGATGATAGTTCTCCTTCAATCCAGAATTTAGCGACCAAACCCAACCAACCCAATTCTAGATCTAGTTCCAAAGCCAACGGGAAAATAAGCTCTAAAACTAGCTCTAAGACTAATGCTAACCGTCGTAGTCCGAAAAAAGTTGCTTCCAGCCAAACTACCAAATCCCAACGTCATCTCAAATTGGCGATCTATGCCATAACTATTACCATCGGACTCAGCACCATCTTTGGCTCTTTGATCTCGATGGCAAGTGCGTTTCAAACTACGGAAGCAAAAACTGCCCCCCACAATCCCGCCAAGGAGGAGGTCAATCAAGAAAACAAAGCTAAATTAGAAAATCTCTTGGCGATCGCCTCTTTGGGAAGAGAAATTAGCCCCCTCAAATTTCAGTTAGAACAGTTAGCTAATAAATATCCCGACCTACAGCCCGAAGTGTTCCTCGTCGATCTGGATAACAAAGGCTTCGTCAATCTCAATAGTAAAGCACCATTAGCCGCTGCGAGCACGATTAAACTACCTATTTTGGTGGCTTTTTTCCAAGATGTAGATCGAGGACAAATTAGCCTAGACGAACAGTTAATTATGACGAAAGATGTCATTGCCAGTGGCTCTGGAAGTATGCAGTATGAACCCCCTAATAGTAAGTTTTCCGCTTTGAAGACCGCCGAGCAGATGATGACCATTAGTGATAACACTGCTACCAATATGCTCATTAAGCGCATGGGTGGCATGAAACAGCTCAATCAAAGGTTTCTCAGAATGGGATTAGCTGCCACCACCTTACACAACCCGCTCCCCGACTTGACAGGCACCAACACCACTAGTGCCGCAGATCTCGGTAATTTACTGGTGAAAATTGATGGCGGGGGTTTAGTTTCCTTGCGCTCACGCGATCGCTTGCTATACATTATGCGCAACATCGTCAGAAATACTTTGCTCCCCGAAGGTCTGGAATCAGGAGCAATTATTGCCCATAAAACAGGGGATATTAAATCTGTGCTTGGGGATGTGGGCATTATTGATATGCCGAATGGGAAACGCTATATTGCCTCTGTTTTGGTCAAGCGTCCTGATAATTCTCCTCTGGCAAAGGAATTTATCCAAAAGGCATCGGGTACTACCTATCAATACTTCAAAAATCCCCAAACCACTAGTTTTAGCCTCAAAAAAGATTTTTAATTTATGATTTTTAATTAATAAATTTTAATTGCCGAGATATTTTTCCACACAGCGAATAAATATTTCAACTCCCATACTCAATGCTGTTTCGTCAAAATCAAAACGGGGATGATGATGGGGATAAGCTAATTTTTTCTCGGGATTAGCCGAGCCTAAAAAGAAATAGCATCCTGGTACTTCATTCAAAAAGAAAGACATATCTTCTCCGCCCATAGTTTGGCACTCTGGTACTACTCCAATGGGAGTTTCTACTACATCCAGAGCAACAGAACGCACCAACTCAGCGATCGCCTGGTCGTTAATCGTGGGAGGATACAATTGCCAGTGGTCAAGCTTATATCCTGCACCATGCATTTGACATACCCCCGCAATAATCGCTTGGAGTCGTTCCCTAATTAAGGGTTCTAATTCAGGCTTGAAATAGCGAATTGTGCCACTAAGATGAGCCTGGTCAGCAATCACATTTAGAGCTGTCCCAGCATGAAATTCTCCAACTGTTACCACCGCTGAATCGAGGGGGTTAACATTGCGAGAGACGATGGTTTGCAGCGCATTAACAATTTGACTGGCAACGACAATCGAGTCTACGGTTTGATCGGGCATTGCTCCATGACCGCCTTTCCCCAGAATAGAAGCACGGAAACATTCCACCGCCGCCATCAATGCTCCAGGTCTTACCCCCACTGTTCCCAAAGGTAGGTTATTCCAAAGATGTAAGCCGATAATGGCATCCACATCTGGATTCCTTAGTACTCCCGCCTCAATCATGGGTTTTGCCCCACCAGGACCTTCTTCCGCTGGTTGAAAGATGATTTTGACGGTTCCCTGCCACTGATCTCGATGTTGTTGGAGATAATAAGCTGTTCCTAAGGCGATCGCTGTATGTCCATCATGACCACAGGCGTGCATCTTCCCCTGATGTTGTGATTTATAGGGCACTTCATTCGCTTCTTGAACAGGCAAAGCATCCATATCTGCCCGAATGGCTAATACTTTTCCAGGGCAATCACTCTCAATAATTGCCACCACCCCTGTTTGAGCAATCTCTCCCTGGTAGGGAATATTCCACTCCTGAAGTTTTTGTTGAATAAACTCCGAGGTAATCTGCTCCTCAAAAGCTAGTTCTGGCTTCTGGTGTACTCTGCGTCGCCACTCTACCAAACTAGACTGTAAGTCCCTGATGTCGGGACGGATTTGCTTAAAATCGATAGATTTAGCTGATTTAACTGTGAAAACCATCTCTGATAGATTTTTATGTTGTTGCTAAAAAATAAACTTGATACTCCACTCATCATTTATAGCTTAATTTTAGAGTTGAATAACTTGAGTACTGTGTATCGATAATTACTCAAAAAATTAGCTCTTGTTTCCATTGACTAAGCGATCGCAAATAACTTTAAAAAATAAATGCCGCTTGCTCAAAGCGCTCAAACTTCTTGATCAATAGGGCTTGCTAGCATTTCGCTCTGGATATTTTAACTAAAAAAGTGCAAAATTTAAGTATTTTCACTGGGCATCTGAAATTTTTGCGGTTATAAAGTTGTAAAGTTACTGGCGATTTCACGAAAAAGATTGATTGAAAAAGTGGGGAGAGAATTTATCTGTCTTTCCCTATGTTTTACTGTGAAAATCAATCTGTTTTTGCAATAAATTGAACTATTTATGGTTCAAAATAAAGATTTTTTTTACTTGGCATGCATCATTAAATTTATTTGTAAAACATATTCGTAGTTTCAACAATTGATGCTACTGAATTTAATTCAATATTATTTGTGGTCTTAAAGCTAATTTTATGCTGCAAATTCAACAAGTTACTTGAGCTTAATTTTCAATAATCAGATGTTTTAGGCTGCGCTATGCAAGTGCTTCATCTCCAAAATGATCCTT
The DNA here is from genome assembly GCA_046050865.1 of Cyanobacteriota bacterium. Lineage (GTDB taxonomy): Bacteria > Cyanobacteriota > Cyanobacteriia > Cyanobacteriales > Xenococcaceae > Waterburya. The sequence continues at coordinate 10,691 of JBJOPG010000085.1, read as the reverse complement.
TGGTCATAAATGATGGCAGAAAACATTAAATACTCCACTCAACCAAGCAAAACGAAGTATTCCCTTATTACTGAAAGTATCTTAAGTAATCTATGACAATACAGCCTGAACAAGAGAATAACATCCTTACTGATACCAATTATCAGAGCAGCAATAATGCAATGATTGGTATTGAAGGTTATGAAAACCCTTACCCTACCACTGGTGAACAAGCTATAGTTGGTAGTAATGAATTTGATATCCCTAATGAAATAGAAAGCATAGATACTCTAGAACCTTTGGGTGAAAATGACATTGGTGCAACGATAGATTTATCTGTTAACAGTCCTCAGGAAGGTCAAGTAGAATCTGATTTAGAGAATATTTTTGGTTCTGAATCCAATGATAATTTAATTGGCAATAGCAACAATAATAAGCTCAATGGCCAAGGAGGAAAAGATACATTAACTGGAGGAACAGGTAATGATATTTTTGAGTTCGACGATATTACTGATTCTTCATTATCTAATTTTGATACGATTACCGATTTCAAAATTGGTGAAGATAAAATTGTCGGTGTTAATGGGACAGAAGTAACTTCAATTACTCAATTTGGAGCTGTCAGTAATTTAGATGAGGCTAGTATTCAAGCTACGCTGAATGAAAGTGAATTTATTGCTAATACTGCTGGTGTTTTTACTGTTAATGCCCAAACATTTCTCGTTGTGAATAATGAGGTGCCAGGCTTCTTGTCACAAGATGATTTAGTTATAGAAATTACTGGTACAGCAATTTCAGTTGTCGATACCGTTGAACCAGCTACCGATACCGTTGAACCAGCAGTCGATACCGTTGAACCAGCAACTGGTAAAACTATCAATGTAGACAGTGATTTTAATGGAAATCTAGAAAATGCGATCGCATCAGCCAATGATGGTGACACGGTTGTGCTAAGCGGGAAAACATACCTGACAGACGGAATTAACGTCGATAATGACATAACCATTGATGGTCAAGCAGGATCAATAATCGATGGAGGCGGCACCTCAACATCGATTATTAATTTAACTGCCGAAGCTAGAGGTGCCACGATTCAAGACTTGAGGATTACCAATGGCAACAATGGGATAAATAGCAACGGCGCGTTTAATTTAACCATCCAAAACCTCGAAGTTGATAATATTGGTCTGAGTGAAACGAACAGAGATGGTCAGAATAACATTGGTCTGATTCTCAATCGTGCCAACGGACTCCAACTATCCAATACTTATCTTCATGATATTGGTAGAAAAGGTGTCGGTATTAATGATACAGATGGAGCAGTAGTCAGTAATCTAACGGTGCAAAACATTAATTTGGCAGCACAACACGCTCAAAGCTTTGACGCTGCTGGTATCAAATTATACAATACTAATGATGTTACTTTGAGGGGTAATAATTTATCTAGGATCAATGCCTACAATATTTGGAACGATACGACTAACGGTACCATTATTGAGAATAACGTGATTGAAAACGTGGGCAATGTCTTTTTAAGACCTAGCTTCAATCAAAATGTAAATATCGCAGGTATCTACAATGAAAAAAGTTCCAATTCAATTGTTCGGGGGAATCGGGTTACGGCAATTGGTGGTTTCTTAGGATTTAACGCCACGGAATTTACTACGCAGAGCCTAACTCTAGCCAATAACAATTTTTCTAGTTTTGAACTTAATACGCAAGACTTCTGGGTTAATGAGGAACTGGAAAAACGTATCGCCACCACAGAAAACCCTGATGAAGCGAATTTTGATCTAATTTCTGATGCATTTTTTGCCCAAGCTAATATAGGCTAGGGTTAGTTGTTAGAGTAGTTTAAAGGGACATTTTCTATAATTTTTAGATCTGTTTCCCTTTTATCTTCTTGGAAAGCTAGCCTGATAGATATAACTACCAAGATGAAGATATATGGCGATCGCAACTATTCACCCCGCAACGGGAGAAACCCCCAAAACTTTTACCACCTTGACCGATGCTGAAATAGAAACCAAGCTGGCTTTAGCACAATCAACCTTTGAGTAATATTGCCAGACGAGTTTTACTCAACGTACTCAGAGGTTGAACCAGGTGGCTGAGATTCTCGAATTTTTAGCTTACTTAGTTAATGGGTACGGCGATCGCAACTAAAGGCATTTTCGATGGCATCACGCCCTTTAATTTTCGCCTCTTCTGCGGTCAAAAATAGACTATCAAAGTTGAAAGCAATTCCCGAAATGTCAACAATACTGAAACGATATAGTTGATCGGGGGAACGATAGACCAATAGCGTATAGCCATCAATGCCGATTACATGTTGGATTGTCATAGGAAAGCTTGATGAAGGAATAACTCGATTTACGAATATTTTTAGTTAGTACTGAGGATGTTTGTCGAAATCAAAAGCAATTTCAATAGCAGTATGTCCTTTGATTTTTGCCTCTTCAGCAGTCAAGAAAATACTATCGAAGTTAAAAGCAATTCCCAAATGGTCAATAATACTGAAACGATATAGCTGGTCAAGGGAGCGATAAACTAGCAATGTATAGCCGTCAATACCGATTACATGTTGGATTGTCATGATATATTTTCCCGTAGGACTAAATTTTTGATTTTTAAAACTATTACTTGAAATTCCTTTGATTTAAGCTTGGTAAAAATTAGGGTTTTTACCGTACAAATGTTTTGTTCAAAGTTTTATCCAAGAATTAAAACTATCAATTAATGGCAATCATACTAATGCACAATTTGATTAATATTTTAGTATTGATGAAAATCAAAAGCTCTTCATTTTCTTTAAATTTAATTTCTGAAGATTTTGCTTCTGCCTCATTTCATAACTTATATTAGGCTTTTTATTCAGGCTAAAATCAACCGTATTATTACTTATTTAAAATTATTTAAGATTTATTTAAGATTTCGACTAAGTATTTTTCCTGACAATGCCTTGAGTTTATTTTGTCAATACAATTGACCTGTAAATCATGTCGATGAATTTAAATTTGGATTGGGAATATTGGTTTGTTGGGATTACTTATGGCTATGGCTGATGGGCGATTCGCTTTTAAGACCATGAAATTTCTTTGATCAAGCTATGGCGCAAAAAAATAGCGCAAAATAGTATTTTTCTCAGATTGTTTTTGCGCTTGTTTTTGGGGGTGGGTTTAGAGTTTTTTGCTTTTGTCGAACTTCTAAGCAACTATTTAACTCAGCATAATTAATTTTTCGATTGAGGGAAATTTTCTTAGTCGAGTGATCGCCCTCCCCTCCAAATCTCACATACCAATACTGCTTATACTCTTTAATCAGCAATTACCATTGGGGGGAATTGGCAATAAAAGCTGCCGCGTTTTCTTTACTTAAAGGCTTAGAGAAAAAGAAACCCTGCCCATATTCACATTTAAGTAACTTTAATTGAGCTAATTGAGCGGTGGTTTCAATACCTTCGGCGATGACATCCATATCAAGCATGTGAGCCAGGGTGACGATCGCCTTAACAATGGCTGAATTATCGCCGTTGGACTGCATTTGACTCACAAAAGAGCGATCGATCTTAATCGTATCCACAGGAAAACGATGTAAATAGCTTAAAGATGAATATCCTGTACCAAAGTCATCAATACTAAACTGAATATCTAGGTTTCTTAACTGAAGAATAATTTCCGTAACTGCTTCGAGATTATCAATCAGGATACTTTCCGTGATTTCTAACTTCAAGAATTTCCCTGCTAGACCAGTCTCTGTTAAGGTACGCTCAATTTCATTGATTAGTTGTTGATCGCGAAATTGCTGTCCTGAAAGATTAACGCTCATTTGAATCGCTGGATGTTCAGGATATTTTAGTTGCCAACTACGAGCAGTTTTACAGGCTTCTCGCAGCAACCAGTTGCTCAAGGGCACGATCAAACCAGTTTCTTCACATACAGGAATAAAATCACTGGGGCTAATTGCGCCTTTGGTGGGGTGATTCCAACGGGCTAAGGCTTCAAACCCAGATAGAACCCCTAAAGTGAGGGAAGTAATGGGCTGGTAGTAGACTTCAAATTCTTCTCGTTCTAAGGCTCTGCGCAAATCTGTTTCCAATTCTAGTCTTTGGAGAGCGCGATCGCGTAGGGAACAATCAAAGACTTCGTAACGGGCTCTCCCTTGTTCTTTGGCGCTATACATGGTCAAATCTGCATCCCGCAGAATTTCTTCAGGCTTGTCATATCCCTGGGAAGAGAGGGCAATGCCAATGCTAGCGGTGGAGAATAATTCATAGCCGTCAATATGAAAAGAGAAGCTTAAAGTCTGATAAATACTCTCCGCAACTAAGGTGGCTTCTGATCTACTGGAAATATTCTCCAATAAGATAGTAAATTCATCGCCTCCTAGGCGGGCGACGGTATCCGTTGGGGCGATGGATTTTTTTAAGCGACGGGCAATTTCAATCAATAATTTATCGCCAACCAAGTGACCAACACTATCGTTGACTACCTTAAAACGGTCTAAATCGAGGAACAAAACCGCAAATAGATAACCACTTTGATTTTGGCTTCTTTTTAATTGTTGCTCCAAGCGATCCATAAATAAAGCTCGATTGGGTAGTCCGGTTAAAGCATCATGGAGAGCGTCGTGGAGTAGTTGCTGTTCCATGGATTTGCGTTCCGTAATATCCACAATTTGATTATTGAAGTGGAGGGGTTTGCCCTGAGCGTCGCATACCACTAGTACTTTGAGCAAAGTATCGACTATGGAACCGTTTTTAGCGATAAAACGTTTCTCAATCTGAAAACTAGTTTCCTGACAGTTGATTAATTTTTGCTCCAAACTATAGTGCAGCTCCCAATCGTCAGGATGACTAATTTCGGCAAAGGATAATTCCAATAATTCAGCTTGGGTATAACCCAGGGCATCGCATAAAGCTTGATTAACTCGGGTAAACTTGCCCTTGAGACTGCTGATTGCCATGCCGATGGGAGCCATTTCAAAAGTCAGCCGAAATTGCTCTTCGCTTTTTCTCAGGGCTTCTTCCGCATCTCGTCGATTAGTAATATCTTCTGCAATCCCCACAAAGCGATCGACCTTACCCATTACATCCCGGACGGGAAAGGCTCTAACTCTCACCCAGCAAATAGAATCATCTGGACGAATGATGCGATATTCCTCTTCAAAGTCATCTCCGGTGCGAAATTGAGTTTCGATGGTAGCGATCGCTTTAAAAGAGTCGTCAGGATGAATAGCAAAAAGCCAGGACTGGGGATCTTCATAGAGGCTCTGGCAACTGCGTCCCCAAACTTTTTCGTAGGTGGGGCTAATGTAGAGGATTTCGTCGGTTTTAGCGGAAATCACAAAAAAAACTTCCCGCACATTTTCCGCAATTTGCCGAAAGCGTTCTTCTCGCTCGGTTAAATGCAGAAACTCTGTTCTTAATCGTTGATTTTCGGCGAGAACTTCTTCCACTCGATTTAAGAGAGAATTTTGCTGTTGCAGAATCCCTGCTATTTCTTCAGACATCCGAATTAAGCTACAGTAGCGGAAATTACCTCCTTATGATGCCCAAAATCTAATTAGAAGTAACATTTAACATTTTTAACATTAATGATCTGTCCAGATTTTAATTACTTTGCCAGTAATTTCTTGATGGTACCAGGGGGTATTAGCAGCAGGAGACTTGAGATTATCTTGATTAGCAATCCATTTTTGCTGGGGATCGAATAAAACTAGATCTGCTGCTTCGCCGATGGCGATCGCTTTGGGTTGTTGCTGGAGGCATTGACGAGGACGACTACTCAATGCTTGCCATAGTTCTATTGCCGACCACTTTCCCCTCTCCACAAATTTTTGCCACAACAAAGGTAAAGCTAACTCCAAACCCACCACTCCTGGAGGTGCTAGGGCAAAAGCCACGGTTTTTTCCTCATAGGTATAGGCTTGATGGTCAATGGCGATCGCCTCAATAATACCTTGACGCACCCCCTCAATTAAAGCTAGGCGATCTGACTCATTACCCAAGGGCGGTTCCAGACGCAAATGGGGACTGTAGCTACCCACCGCATTGCTATCCCACAAAAGGTGCATCCAGGTCGTACTAGCCGTTACCCTGACTCCTCTAGCTTTCGCTTCGGCAATCAGTTCTACTCCCCGCTGGGTTGAAACCCGCATAATATGAATCGGCGTGGGAATTTCGGTCACAATCTCCAGGACGGCGGCAATCATCGCGGCTTCGGAAAAACCAGGGCTGCCTGGCAGACCATAACGAATTGCTACCTGCCCCTCCCTGACTATCCCGTTACCAGCAAGCTCATTTTGCTGGAGAACAATGGCGATCGGTTTCTGCTCAGGCTGGAGGTATTCTAAAATCTGTTTTAAGACGTGAAGATTGCTTAAATTGTGTTTACTGGTAAAACCGATTATTTCTGGCTGTAATTCGGCTAGGGCATTCATCTTTTGCTGAGTTTGGCTGTAAGCAGCCCCCCAGAAATTGAGTCTAGGTAGAGCAAGTTGTTGATTAGTTTGATGATTAAAGCGATCGCCTCTTTGTTTAATTGCGGCAATTACTTCGGCGCTATCAATTGCAGGAATTGTATCAGGTAAAATGCCGATTTGAGTAAACCCCCCCATCGCTCCCGCTTGCGCTAGCTGCAACAAAGTTTCTCTGGTTTCGTTACCTGGTTCGCCACTATAACTATAGAGATCTACTAGTCCAGTGCCTAAAACCAATCCCGATGGTTTAATCACCACAGCTTCAGCAGAATAATCAGTAATCTGATCCTCGATCAGCTTAATTTTACCGTCGATAATCAACAAATCTGCCCAGCGATCTAGCTGTTGGGAGGGGTCAATAACTCTTACTTGTTGCAGTAGTAGTTTGTGTAAACTTTAGCTTCCAAATAAACTCTTGGCTAATGTTATCGTGATCGGCGCCCAATGGGGTGACGAAGGAAAAGGAAAAATAACCGATCTACTTAGTCGCTCGGCAGATGTCGTGGTGCGCTCCCAAGGTGGCGTAAATGCAGGACACACGGTTGTTGTGGCTGGACAAACTTTTAAACTACATTTAATTCCTTCGGGAATTTTGTATCCTAATACAGAATGTATTATTGGTTCTGGAACAGTGATCGACCCGCAAGTGTTGATTGAAGAAATAGAGCAACTGAAGGCTCTGGGAGTTACAGTAGATAACCTACATATATCCCAAACAGCTCATATCACCATGCCCTATCATCGCAAGATCGATCAGGCATCAGAAGAAAGTAGGGGCGAATATAAAATTGGCACCACTGGTAGAGGGATAGGGCCTACCTATGCCGACAAATCAGAGCGGACAGGTATTCGAGTTTTAGATTTAATGAACTCGGAACATCTCCATAAACAGCTTGGCTGGACAATTAACTATAAAAACGTAATTTTAGAAAAACTGTATAATTTACCTCCTTTAGACCCAGAGAAAGTAATTGAAGAGTATCTAAAATACGCCGAATACCTCAAGCCCTTTGTCGTCGATAGTTCTCTCAAAATTTATGAAGCAGTACAAGAGAAAAAAAATGTTTTGTTTGAAGGTGCCCAAGGGACTTTACTAGACTTAGACCACGGTACTTATCCTTATGTAACTTCTTCTAATCCGATCGCTGGAGGAGCTTGTGTCGGCGCAGGAGTTGGGCCCACTACTATTGATCGAGTAATTGGGGTAGCCAAAGCCTATACTACTCGTGTGGGAGAAGGTCCTTTCCCCACAGAGTTAAATGATCATGTTGGTCAGCTATTAGGGGACTTAGGGGCAGAATTTGGCACTACTACGGGTCGTCGCCGTCGCTGTGGTTGGTTTGATGCGGTGATCGGTCGCTATGCAGTCAGAATCAATGGTTTGGATTGCCTTGCTATTACCAAGCTAGACGTCTTAGATAAGCTGGAAGAAATTAAGGTCTGTGTCGCTTATGAAGTTGATGGAGAAATTTGCAATCATTTTCCCACCAATGCTAGTCTCTTTGCTAACTGTCAGCCTGTTTATAAAACCTTACCAGGTTGGCAAGAAGATACTACTGGCTGTCGTTCTTTAGGTGATTTGCCCAAGAAAGCCTTGACCTATCTGAAATATCTAGCGGAATTAATGAAAGTTCCCATCGCGATTGTTTCTGTAGGGCCAGGTCGCGACCAGACGATTATCGTGGAAGATCCAATTCATGGGCCAAAAAGAGCCTTACTTGATGCCGATGGCATTCCTGTTGAATAGGCTGCTAGGTTACCAAGACAGAGGCTCATCCCTGACCTGTACCTGAACCGCAAAAGATAAGCTGATAACTTTGTTTAGCTTGTCTCCAACTCAAACCGTAAACCATATTTAGTTACTATTAATTCAACCAAAGACTACCAAAGACTATGAATATTTCAGTAGAATGCCAATCCCGTCCAGAAGGAAGTAAACCAAGAGCTTTACGCCGTGAAGGATTAATTCCTGCCGCTTTATACGGTCATGATGGAGCTGAATCAATTTCTCTGACAATTCCTGCCAAAGAAGCTCAAATGTTATTGAGAGATGCTGCCGTCAACAACACCTTGATCGATCTCAAGATTCCTGACATCTCCTGGAAAGGTAAGGCGTTGATTCGGGAAGTTCAGGCTCATCCTTGGAAGAGAACTTTACATCACCTGAGTTTTTTCACCGTTTCCGCCAAACAACTGGTGGAGATTGTCGTTCCTGTAATCCTCACAGGTAAAGCTGCGGGAACCAAGGAAGGGGGAATCGTCGATCAAAGCATGACTGAGCTAAAAATTGCTTGTGCTGCGGATAGTATTCCTGAGTCTATTGAGGTGGATATTACCAACTTTGAGATTGGTACTATTCTTCATGTGGGAGAGATTGTCTTGCCTGATGGGGCAACGGCTTTAGATGATCTTGAGCGCACAGCTATTTCCATTGTTTTACCAGCTAAACCTACGGCATCTGAAGATGCAGAAGCGGCAGCAACCGAAGCAGCAGTGACTACAGAAGCATAAGCATCGCCGTTTTCAAGTCTTAAAAATAAAAAGCTATAGGTAATAGCTTTTAGCTAGGGCGCAGCCCTTTACTTGATTGGTGGAGAATTAAGCGATTTCCCCCAGGGTCATAACCATAGATTTCTCGACCGTGGGATGCTTCTATAATATTTCCTGGGGGTGGGTAACCCAACTCAGTTAAGTGGGCGATCGCCTCAACCAAATCTTCAACTTCCAGACAGAGGCTCATACTACTACTGGTTTTGTGGCTGAATTCGCTTTGTCCCTCAATCTTAGGTTGGAAAATACTAATTCGCAGCTTTTCGAGCTGAAATTCAGCATATCGTAAGGGCTGATAGATAGTAGGTGGCTGATTTAAAAGCTGACTATAAAAATTCACCATTAACTGTATATTGTCTGTAGAAAGAGTTACAAAGATGTCAGAATATTTAAATTTCATCGGCTTTTAATTTACTGAAGAACAGGAGTTACGTCCCGTGACTTTTAGTGAGCTATCTGGTATATTTGTGGGCATCATAAGCTAGTTTTAGATTAAGCACAAAATGCACTGGACTAATGATTAAAGTCTTGGTAGTCGATGATCAAAAAACCGTTCAAGAAATCATTAAAACATACATTGAAGCCGATCCTGGCTTAGAACTTGTTGGTTGTGCGGGAGATGGCAAAGAAGCGATCGAGTTAATTGAGATATATCATCCCGATGTGGTATTAATGGATATTGAAATGCCGATCATGGATGGACTAGAGGCAACTCAGATCATTTCTGAACAGTTTGTCAACACCAATGTCTTGATTATTAGTGTACATAATGAAGACTCTTATTTAGATAATGCTTTACAGGTTGGAGCTAAGGGATACCTGAAAAAAAATACTCCTGAAAAGGAGTTAATAAATGCGATCTACTCTTCTTATAAAGGCTTCTTTCAACTGGGGCCAGGTTTACTGGAACAATATCTTTATAAAGCCAATAAAGCTCAGTCTAATTCTCAGGAGATCGAGCAGCTTAAATCTGTGATTTTACAGCAGTCAAAATTACTCGATAATTTAAATAATGGTCGTGGTGGACAGTATCGAAATGTTGAGTCAAAAAGTGCTCACAGTAACGAAAGAATTAATGCTTCTTTAGAAAATAGGTGTAGCACCTTAGAAAAACAAGTTTATTATCTTTCTACTCGTTTAGAAAAACTAAATAAGAAAACAGTACTGAATCAACAGCTTAGCGTTTTAGTGGTTTTAAGTTGTGGTTTTGTGGTTATTGGCTTTTTAATGTCGATCTTAATCTGATTCTTTGTTGACTAAATATTCTTAAAAAAGTTGAAATTTATCTACTTTCCTAGAAGCTTAACTGCGCCGATTCCCCCGAAATACAAACCTAATACCGCTCCTGCCAGTAAAGACTGGGTTAGAGGATCTGTAGAAGGAGTCAAGACCGCCCCCATGATCACCGAGCCGAGGACTACGTAGCGCCAGCCGGCAAACATCTGTGCGGAATTAACAATCCCCAGAAATCCCAAAATAATCTGGACAATGGGAATCTGAAAGGCTAGTCCAGTACTAAATAACAACAGCAAGACAAATTCAAAATACTTATCGATTGACCAAGACTGTTCAACTACATCACTACCGTAGTTAATAAAGAAATTGAGAGCAGCAGGAATCAGGGCAATATAGGCAAAAAACAGCCCAGCAAAAAATAAAATACTGGAACCAAAAATCACAGG
>JBJOPG010000084.1:0-14702 GCA_046050865.1 Cyanobacteriota bacterium | reverse complement strand
GTAACAGTTTTTCCCTGTTGGATCTGACTAACAACTTGGTCATATTTTCCCCTGGATGCCTGATCGAACAATACTGTATCGGGAATTTTGACTTTATCTAATTGATGATTAACTTCAGGCAGATCAAAAGCAGGTTTGGCTGGATCAAAACCAATCACCGTCATCGAAGTTTTTTCCTTGGTTTGGGGGTTACGCCAATCAAGAGAGCCAACATATACAGGTTCAGCGGATTTTACTCCTGGCACATCCATTGCTTGATATAGTCTACGGCGGGGAAAAGTGTAAGGCTTATTAAAATTAGTTGCTTGCGTACTGGTTAAAACGATATCGGCGTTGAGTTTGCGGGGATATTGGGTATTGGCAGAATATAGGGCATTCATAAAGCCCAACTGCATAAAGATCAGGATGTCTGCAAAAGCAATTCCCGATAGTGCTGTTAATAATCGAAATTTGTCGTGTTTTAATTGCAACCAACCCAAGGGAGTACGATTTTTTAAGGCTTTGAACATGGTTTTAAATGGTTAATAGTTGATTGTTGAATTTAAGAAAATTAATTAATTTGACTACAACTAAGATGGTTTATTTCAGTTTGTAGATTATTTCTAGCCGAACACTCTAACCGTTGATAAAAGTACTCAGTGTAATAAATTCTGTTTCTGGCGAAGAACTGGGTTAAGACTTTTGTTCTGCCTTGTTGGTAATCGCGATCGCTCAAGTAATCGTATTCTTTTCTAATGCCTTGGGCGTATTGCAGATATTGATCGGGTGTTGTGCCTAAAATAGCTAAATCAACATCTAAAAAGATTAAATTATCAATTCCTGCCCTTAATGGCTGATGATTTTGGGTACTCAGAATAATTTGAGTGACTGATTGAATTGTTTCAGGGTCAATATTTAATTTCCTGAGGACTTTTTTAGCGTAAGCTGCACTTTTGATCTCATTGTCTTTGGCTTGGGGATGATAAATATAGTCGTGAAACCAAGCTGAAAACTTCAATTCATGAGGATTTGACAAGGTATCTTTGGCTTCTTCTAGTAAAGATAAAATTCTCTCAATATGCTCTAGGTTGTGATAATGTCTTACGGGATTGCTATAACCATTAACCAGATCAACAAATATTTGATTACCAAAGTCTAGAGCTGCTGATGACTCTGATAGCAAATCGAACCAACTTGATTTAAGTTGAGAAATTCTAATGTTTGGATGCTGATGGCTATTGTTGACCATAATCCTAGATTCCTAATTTCTCCTAAAGATCAATTCTGACATTGACTAATAAATTAGTTAGTCCTGCAACTTTCTGACTAGACTCAGGATCTAACTTAACTTTTACCTCGACAACCTTGGCATCAATATTGGCTGTCGGATCTGTGTTAACTACTTCTTGGCGTTCTACTTCCAAACCAATGCTAGCTACTGTGCCTGTTAATTTATTTGCGATCGCACTACTAGTAACACTAACTTTCTGTCCTAGTTTGACTTTCTCAATATCGCTTTCATAGACCTCAGCAACAGCATACATCTGACTGGTTTGACCAATTCTGACTATTCCCTCATCACTAGCCACTACCTCTCCTGGGCGAGTGAGGATTTTAAGTACGGTTCCTGCTTGGGGAGATTTAATATAAGCTTGATCTAATTCCGCTTGGGCGGTTTTAACTGCTGCTTGTGCCTCTCTCTCCTCCGCCTCGGCTACGGCAATATCCACTGGGCGCACTTCGGCAATTTGATCTAATGTGGCTTTAGCCTGGGCAATTTGTTCTTGTTGTGCAGACTCGATTCGATTTAAGTTAGCTTGGGCTTCCGCTAGCTGTTTTTTTGCCGTTTCAAGAGTAAGATATCTGCTATCTCTTTGAGATGCCGAAACTGCCCCATCTTGATAGAGGGTTTGATAGCGTTGATATTCGACTTGAGCATTGTCTAATTCGGCTTGCATCCTCGCTACCGTTGCGGTTTGCGCCAGAATATCGTTACTGCGTTCAGCTTCAATCTGAGCGATCGCCGCCTGTTGTGCCTGGATTTCTCCCGTTTTTGCCCCTGCCTTAACTAAAGCTAAATTTGCCTGGGCTACTCTGACTTGTTCTTGTGCCTGATTTAAAGCTGCCCCAAGGCGATCGCGACTGTTTAATACGGCAACTACCTCTCCAGGGTTAATTTGCTGTCCTTCTTTAACTAGCAACTCTTCAATCCGATTTCCTTCTGACCCCGAAGCAGCAGCGATTTCAATGATTTCTCCCCCCGGTTCTAAGCTACCTAGTGCTGTCACGGTTTTTATAGCTGGCATTGTTTGGGTAACTGGTTCAGTTTGTGAAACTGAGGCCTGGCGAAATTTATAGACAGTTGCGCCACCAACAATTAAAGCCAAACCAAGAATAATTGCAGGTAAGATTTTGAACGGAGGCTTATGAGGTTTAATTTCCTTGTCTGTAACATAGTTCATAACTATCAAATTCGCTTGAGACTAAACTGTTTAGTTTAATAATTTTATTATAGAACTAAACCGACTAGTTTAGCAAGAGCAAAATTAGCCTAAAATAAAAAGGAATACCAAAGATCAATAAATGAGCAAAACCAATCAAATTTTAGAAAGTTCCAAATCACCAGAGAAGAGTGCCGCTATCCTAAAAGGCGCAATGCAGGAATTCCTCAAACATGGCTATGCAGGGAGTAGCATGGATAAGGTAGCAAAAGCTTCAGGAGTTTCTAAAGCTACCGTTTATAGTCATTTTGGCGATAAAGAAAGTTTATTTAATGCGGTCATGCATGATTTAGTGGAAGAGAGACTCAAGGTATCAATAGATGTGCAACAGCCTGAATTTTCAGGAAAATCTCCCCAGGAAGTCCTATCAGCGATCGCCACCAAAATAGTAACCACTGCAACCGAAGATAGTATTGTTCAAGATTTTATGCGGATTGTCATTGGCGAATCAGGACGCTTTCCCGAATTAGCCAAAGCCTATGTTAACAATCTAGCCAAACCAACTATTGAAACCTTAACTCAATACCTGAAACTTCATCCTGAACTAGCAATCAAAGATCCCGAAGCTACTGTCAGAATAATGTTGGGGAGTTTAGTCTATTTTATTATGTTGCAAGAGATGATGCATGGTAAAGATATTATGCCCTTAGAAAGCGATCGCCTGATAAATACTTTGGTTGATTTAATTATTAGGAGTTCAGAGTTTTAATATGACTGTTTTTGCAACCTGGAAAAGAATTGATGAAAGATAAAGTAAGCCCTGCAAGCCAAGATTCAATCAATTTTATTGATGAGCTTTGTGAACAAGAAATCATAACCTATCCACCTATTGACTATGAAATTTGTCACCCTAGTGATGAGGAGTTGGCTGACACTCTGGGGTGTTGGTTTGGTAGTGATCAATGGTCGCAAAATGGCGATTCCTTTGTACAGTTTGGACAAGATGGTACTGGTTCGCTATTTCTTTTGTGGTTTTATCCAGCTTTAACAACTGAGCCTCCAGTGGTTTTCTTGGGTTCTGAAGGAGATTCCTGTCTTGTCGCAGCTAATATCAATGATTTTATTAGACAGTTAGCGTCTGGAAAGGAATTTTTCAATGGTGAGTGGTTTGATCCTGAAGTAGATGAAACGTCAAAATTCGACTGGCAACGATTTAAGCTGGCTGTAGAAGCAAAACTAGGCAAAAGTGAGATGTCTTTATTGGCATTAAGCAACAATGCAACCAAGCTACATCCTGACTTTACTTCCTGGGTTAAAACTAAAATCGATTACTGAGTTAGTAAAAGAAATAGAGTTAGATAGAATTCATTACAGGCAAGACTGTGGCGAGAATCATAAAAGTAATAATTGCTAGGGCTAAGTTGCGATAAATTCGCTTTTCTGGTCTACATCTTTGGTACTTGATCGGGTACTTCATGGGACGGATTATGGTTAAATATAGTTGATACTTGTTGCCAATTCTCTCTTTTATAGCAAAACAATCATAAAACCACTAATCGGTTGTTTCACTATTGCTAGGTAGCTTAAAAAGTAAAGGATTTAGAGAATCATTGAACCCATGCTAGATAACTACAAATCAGTACCTTTCTTGGCTTGCATCTGTACTTTACTCCTAATTCCCTTAGGGATTGGTGCCCTTGTCTATTCCTCTGTGCGTAGTGAGTATACTGATCAATCAACGGAAAAAACAGAAGAATCCTCAGCAACGGGTGGCTCTTTAGGAGGAGCAAGCACGAAAAGTAGCAACCAATATACTTTTCCTTCATCTGAATCTAGTGGTGGTGGCGGAGAAATCGATGCAACCACTGGTATTCCAACGGGAACATATTCTAATCCCCCTACTACCATTAAATCAGGTAGTGAAACGGTGCCCCAGAAAAGTACACCGCTGACGGAGGATTTTGCTTCTAGCGTTGATCGCAATCGTTCAATTCAGCAATCCCTGAATAATAGTTCGATAGATAATTCGTTTCCTGACTACAGTAGTCCTGCTCCTAGCAACAACTACAACAATAGTCAAGACAACAGCCTGATTAAACCTTTGGAAGAGAATAGCTTACTCGAATCACCCACTACTACTAGTGAAACCGTTCCCCTTGCCCCTGTGGGAGAACCCCTATCGGAACCATCAAATTAATTCGGCGTTGCTGATTTAAAGTACGACGTACAAAACAATACTGTTCATAGCTATTAGCTATTAGCTATTAGCTTTTTGATTCAATACAATATGACAATTTCAAAAAATCATACTGAATTTCAACAACGCCATTAATTCGTTAACCTAGTTGTTAATGTTGCTGTGCTGAAATAAATAACCAATTAGATATAGAGAACCGCATAAGATAGTTAGCCGATCTTTATCTAGAGCAAGATCTGGGTTAAGTTGAGGTGAAATCGCCACATCAAGAGCGGTAAAAACATCCTGATGAGTTTGGCAATTGCGAAGACGGGGACAAACCTGCCTTGCTAGAGTTGCTAAATCTTCTGGATCGGCGCTGCTGTGGTCGGGAACGGGAACTAAATGGAGTTCATCATTGGGCTTTAATAACACTTCAAAAATGTCTTCGTGGTCTTTAGTGGATAGCATCCCCATAATCCAGGTAACAGGCTTATTGAGAGTATCAACATATTGTCGTAAGGCGATCGCGGCAGCGGGATTGTGTGCCCCATCAATTAACAAAGGACGGTCATTCCAAGTTGTCCACTGTAATCTTCCCCGCCAACGAGTTTTATTCATTCCTGTTTGAATCGCCAGTTCAGGAATTTTCCATCCTTGCTGCTGTAGCACTTTGATCGTGGCAATGGCGATCGCCGAGTTTCCTAACTGGACTTCTCCCAATAACGGCAGGGGATATTCTAAATCTTGATACTTTGCCCAAACCGTCTCCGTAGCTCCTGGCATCTTGACGATGGTGGCGGGTTCTACAGTGGTTAAAGGGGCGCTTAGGGCTGCGGATCTTTCTTGAACGACTTCACTGGCTGACCGAGGCAGTTGACCAACAATTATGGGGCAATTAGCTTTAATTACCCCTGCTTTCTCCCGAGCAATATCCGCGACGGTGGGGCCTAAACGTTGCCAATGCTCTTTACTCAAGGAGGTAATAACGCTGGCTAAACTACTATCCTTGACGTTGGTGGCATCCAACCTACCCCCCAATCCCACTTCAATCACCGCCAGATCCACCTGCGATCGCGCAAAATAAAGCCAAGCAGCGGCGGTAATCACTTCAAATTGAGTGGGACTTTCGGTATCAGGGGCGATCGCCGATTGTATTTTTTGTAAGATTTCGATCAAAGCAGCATCATTAATTGCCTGCTCGTTGAGATAAATCCGTTCTGTCCAATCAACCAAATGGGGAGATGTGTAACGTCCCACTCGATAACCTGCTTCTGTCAAAATTGACGAGAGATAGGCACAAACTGAACCCTTGCCATTAGTTCCTGCCACATGAATAATCGGTACTTGGTGATGAGGATTCCCTAAGTCTGCCAGCAGTTTCTTGATTCGGTCTAAACCGAGGTGAACGCCAAAACGCTGAAAAGGATTGAGAAGAGTACTAATCTTGCTTTCCTGAACCACCATCACCACAACTCCGCCGAAAGATCGCGACACAGACAATAATAATCTATGGCCTGGTCAGAGTCTTTAATTTTGTAGAGAATCATTAAATTATTTGGCGATCGCTTGCCCCGACTAACTCAAAGTTAGGGCAGATGGCAGAAAATTTACTCAATCAACCTAGTTAGATGTTATATGAGGTCAAGAAACTAGATAAGATAGAGAACAAAGTTGCAATTGAAGATAATAATCTCTCATATTAAGACAGATCGCTGATTTATGGCACAGATAGAAACTAGAACCGAACCCATGATTCTCAACATGGGGCCTCATCATCCTTCAATGCACGGCGTTTTACGCCTCATTGTCACCCTTGATGGGGAAGATGTAATCGATTGTGAACCAGTAATCGGTTATCTTCATCGAGGCATGGAGAAAATTGCCGAAAATCGTACCAGCGTCATGTACGTTCCCTATGTAAGTCGTTGGGACTATGCAGCAGGGATGTTTAATGAAGCCATTACGGTTAATGCTCCCGAAAAGTTGGCAGGAATTGAAGTGCCCAAGCGCGCGCAATATATCCGCGTCATTATGCTGGAGTTAAACCGCATTGCCAACCATTTATTGTGGCTTGGCCCATTTATGGCGGATGTCGGGGCGCAAACTCCTTTCTTCTACATCTTCCGTGAGCGAGAGCTAATTTATGACCTTTGGGAAGCAGCCACAGGACAACGGTTAATTAACAATAACTATTTCCGCATTGGTGGTGTGTCCGTCGATCTGCCCTATGGCTGGATTGATAAATGTGTAGACTTTTGTGACTACTTCGATCCCAAAGTTGATGAATATGAAAAGCTGATTACCAACAACCCAATTTTCCGTCGTCGGGTGGAAGGAGTCGGTACCATTTCTCGGGATCAGGCAATCAACTGGGGTCTTTCTGGCCCCATGCTTCGGGCTTCGGGAGTTAAATGGGATTTACGCAAGGTAGACCACTACGAATGCTATGACGACTTTGATTGGGATATCCATTGGGAAACTGCTGGGGATTGTTTTGCTCGTTACCTAGTGCGGGTGCGGGAAATGCGGGAGTCGATCAAAATTATTCGTCAGGCACTAAAAGGTATTCCTGGAGGAGCTTATGAAAATCTGGAAGCACAACGGATGGCGGAAGGACGTAAGTCAAAGTGGAATGATTTTGAATATCAGTATATCGCCAAAAAAGTTGCTCCCACCTTTAAAATTCCTGCTGGAGAACACTATGTTCGACTGGAAAGCGGCAAGGGTGAACTAGGTATCTTTATTGTTGGTAATGATAATGTCTTCCCCTGGCGTTGGAAAATTCGCGCTCCTGACTTCAACAACTTACAGATTCTACCCGACCTACTGAGGGGAGTTAAATTGGCAGATATCATGCCCATTCTCGGTAGTATCGACATCATTATGGGGTCAGTAGATCGGTAAAATAGGAAATTAAATCTACATTTTCAAGCTACATTTTCCTGAAGGTGGGTTAATTTAAATTAAATTCAATCCCACCTTTTTTGTGGCAAATTTTATTCGAGATCTTATTGGCTAAAGGCTTTACCATGTGAATTAGAGTCGTTTCAAATCGAGGAAAGTCATGGATAATACCATAGCCAATTTTCAGGCGATCGCTAATCAAGGTCAAACTACCACCGAAGCTGCACTGCAACTCTTTGATGAACTAGAGCCTGTTGACATAGAATTTATGCTCGGGAGATGGCAGGGGTCAGGTTTTCACACCAATCATCAGATGGATGGTTTACTAGAAGCTTTTAACTGGTATGGCAAAGAATTCGTCTCAGCAGATCACGTTCATCCGCTACTGTTTACCGATGGTAAGAGTATTTTCAAGGTTGACCCTAACCCCATCGCCATGAATCTGGGACTTAGGTTCTCAATTCCCAAACATGAGGCACTGAAACCTTTTTATAGTGCCATGAATAAAATGCTCAAAACTGAACAGAGCAAAGCCAGAATTCGCCTGCTGGAATATCGAGGCAAAGTCAGCGCCACAATGATTTATGATTATCTGCCGATTAACGACGTATTTAGAAAAGTAGATAACAATACTGTCTTGGGATTAATGGATTTCAAAGGAATGCCTCAACCATTCTTTTTTGTCTTAAAGAGAGTACAACAACAATGATTTAATTGTTATTTCAAGCCTAATTTCTTCCTCAACTCTGTTGCTCCCATAAACAATAATGGAGTAACAATCAAGCCTGTAACAATAAAGTGCAGGGGAAAGTGAAAGTAAAAATACCACAGAATTAATACCCCATAGGTAGAATCCATATGATCGATAAAGTAAAATAGCTTACTATTTTCATCACCAGGGGGAATATCTAAGCGACGCTTAACAAAAGAATTGGGTAATTCAGCCAAATTAAAGATAAAACCAACCAATAAACCAAACTCGATTAAATTGAAGTTAGAAAATGATATTTCTTGTTGAGCTAGAGAAGGAATTAAAATTTCTAACAAATGTAATAAATAAACACTGGCTACCATAGCGATCGGTAAGCTGATTAATCCCCGCCACTTTTTATTAGCTCCAAACCAATCAGTTTGAATTGGAATATTTAAGGCTTGAAATGGACTGGTTTTCCACATAAAAGCTTCAATAACTCCAGCAATAAATAAACTTAAGGCTAACCACAGTAAATTTAAAGTATCTGGGATGAACAAATATATCCAATTCATATTTTATTTAATATTGTCATGACTATTTTTTATATTAAAATAATTTATAAAATTTATAACTTATTTTTAATTTTGTTATCTAATTCTTGTTCAAACTGCTCAAATTTTTCTAGATCGTCTAGAGAAAAATTTCCAAAATATCCTGCTGATGTTTCTTTTAAAATTTCTCCTCTATCTTTATGTTGAATAATTAAGTTATTTATATTTCTTTCTAAATAATATTCTGTACCTTGATAGAAGGTTATATCATCTTTTTTATAACCAATTCTAAGAACTTTTTTAGCTATATCTGCTAGGCGATCGCTATACTCATAAGACAATATTAGATTAGCAAATTCAGGAACTTGACGACTCAGACGTTCAATTAATTCTTTAAGCGTCATTGGCGGATTTTTTAAATCTTCCACTTGCTGCTTGAGGATATCTACGGCAATATCTATTTCATAATTGGAAAACAAATCTATTAAAAACTGATCTGGATGCAAAGCTTTTATTCCAAAAGATTGTAATGATTTCGTAGGAAAATCTTTTAGATTGGAAGTAACAATAATATCCGCTTTTGTTTTGACTGCTGCGGCTAACACATGGCGATCTTTTAGCTCGTTAGTCATCAAAAGAATTAATGATTCATAGTCTTCGACAATTGATTCAGGAAAAAACTGCTTCATACATTCCTGGTATTTTGCAGCTTGCTCTTGTGTCATTCTGCGCTTTTCTACAAGATTTTTAGTTGTTTCGTCTAAAATTTCTTGAGAAAAATGAAGACGATATAGACCTTTTTCTGCGATACGCAACAGAGTATCTCGCAGAGGCATCGGAAACAAAACACAAGCATCAAGAACCGCTACAGTCTTCATAGAATCGATTCTGTGAGTTCAAAGTATATACTGGAATCCAATCTAGTATATCAAAGCAGAATCAAAAAATAGCGTGTATCAGGTCTTCTTTGATTTTAAGTACACTATATCTGGTGAAAAACATTCAAATCCAAGTAAAAATTATGTTAGGGATGTCAATCTCAAGCGTACTTTTGAGTTTACGAATAGAAACCATCTTCTTGCAACAACCGAGTATATTCTTGTAAACCTTTACGCCGATTTAAATCCCGTTTATGTTCATAGTCCAAAATTTGTCGACGATTGATATGTCTGGCAGTACCTATATTGAAATATGGAATATCGCCATTATCCAATAGTTTATTCACATAAGAAGGCGATACGTTTAAAATTTCTGCTGCGTCCGATACAGTAACACTTAGATTAAGAGGCGATATTGTAACTTCTGTATCAGACTCCATTGCTTCTAAAACTTCATAAAGCGTTTCATATACGGCTTCAGACAAGACAACTTCTTCTCCCGTACTGCTAACTAATCTTGGTAGAGATTTTGCGGAAGATAAAAGCTGCTTTAGCTGCTGAATGTTTTTTTTATCGCTTTTTTCTAGTTCCGATGAACTAGAATTAGGTTTTTGTTGCAACATAAACAAGTTTATTTCAAAGTAATAAGCTTATGGCAATCCGATGATTTGCTATACAAATGATGGCAGTTTTAAATCGACATCATTTTAAATTGACAATAGATTTAGACTTCTATTATACATCTAACATAGACTAGCCAACTGCAATAGAAAAGTACAAACTTTTTGTGTTTGCAATAGAAAACAGGTCAATAGCCTTAACTTTAAAGGCGACGACCAATTGACTATCACTCAAACTAATCACTAAAAAACTGTCCTGCTAAATCGGTAATATCGGTTTCGGGTATTTCTGACTGTTGCCATTGTGCCACTGTATTCAAACTCCCATCTAGAAACATACTCTGACAGGCTTTCCTTTGGATTTTGCCGCTAGAGGTTTTCGGGATGCTGCCAGTTTTGAGTAAGACTACAGCAAAGACATTTGCCATATTTTGTTCCCCTACTGCTAAACGAATTGCACCAATAACTTCCTCGGCATTGAGCGTGCGTAAATCAGTACGGTTGATCTCATGAGCCACAACTAACTGTTCTTCTCCCCCTACATCAACGCTAAAAGCAGCACCATGATTAGGACGAAGGGCAGGATGACAGCTTTCTACTGTTTCTTCAATATGTTGCGGATAATGATTTCGTCCCCAAAGAATCATCATGTCTTTGATGCGCCCTGTGATATAGAGTTCATCGTCTTTGATAAATCCCAAGTCTCCTGTACGCAGATAAGTCTTGTTGGGGTTATTTGCTAATGTCGCCTGAAAAGTTGCCTCGGTTTGTTCTTCCCTTTGATAATATCCTGCTCCAATACCTGCCCCTGCTGCCCAAATTTCCCCAACGCGTTTCGTAGAAGGCGCGGATGCGCCATCGCCTTCACATTGAATTTTCGTTTCAGGATCGACAATAATTACCTCGTCTCCTAGCCAGGTATGACCACAGCTAACCACTGCTTTGGCATCAGCATGTTCTGGGTTAACAACTACAACTTGATCCTCAGTTAAAGCTTTTTTATCCACATGGATAATAGTAGGATATTTCCGTGGGTCGATACCTGTGATAAATAAGGTCCCCTCAGCCATGCCATAACAGGGATAGAAAGCTTCTTTGTTGAATCCGCAGGGTTCATATAGCTGACTAAACTTTTCCAGGGTTTCTGCCCGTACAGGTTCTGCTCCTGTAAATGCTACTGACCAATGACTCAGATCTAGACTAGCTCTTTGCTCGTCGGTAATCTTTTGACAGAGAAGATCATAAGCAAAATTTGGCCCGCCACTGGTGGTGATCTGATATTTAGATAATGCCTGAAGCCAGAGAAAAGGATTTTGTGCCAAAGCGATCGGCGACATTAACACCGCAGGTAATCCCGCAAACAGCGGCTGCATCACCCCGCCAATTAAGCCCATATCATGAAACATAGGCAGCCACATCAATATTTTTGTTTGGTCATGATGACCAAAAGACTTGTAAATGACTTGAGAGTTGTGCAGTACATTACCATGGGTCACCATAACCCCTTTCGGCTGTCCTGTAGATCCAGATGTATATTGCAAGAAAGCCAGAGTGTCACTATCAATTTTTGGTGGTTGCCAGGAATTTGCTAAACTGAGATCCACCCGATCGCTGGCAATCCAGGCTAAATCCTTCAGTTTGAGCGCCATAGTAGGGTGACTAATGAGCTGTGCCTTAACGCGATCAGCAAATTCTTGGGTGGTTAAAACAATTGAGGCTTGACAATCAACAATGCGGTCTTGATACTGGCTAAGGGATTTAATATGCTGTCGGGGATAGTCGGTAACGGCAACAACTCCAGCATAGAGACAACCCATAAAAGCAGCAATAAACTCTATGCCAGCAGTGTAGGGATAAACCAATAAAGCCCGATCGCCTGGTTTAACTTTGGTTAGTAACTGAACGGCGATCGCTCGTGCTTGGAGATCTAGTTTTTGGTAGGTACAGTTAGCAGATTCATGTTCACCATCAGCTAAAAAAGTATATGCCGTTTGACAGGGTAGAATTGTCGATTTATCAAGTAAAACGTCTACTATGGTGGAATAATTTACCATTTGTTTACTATTCTTTAAACAATGACTGTAAGATTTCCCTATAATGTAGTCCAATAATGGAGGAATATTAAACCGTGGGGAGCATAAAAGTAGCAATTGTCGGTGTAGGAAACTGTTCTAGTTCTCTTATCCAAGGAATCGAATACTATCGAGATAAAGGGGCAGAAGATGCCATTGGCTTGATGCACTGGGATTTAGGCGGTTACAAGCCTTACGATCTTGAAGTGGTTGCTGCGTTTGATATTGACCAGCGCAAAGTGGGAAAAGATGTCGCCGAAGCGATTTTTGCTCCTCCCAACTGTACAACTATTTTCTGTGAAAACGTCCCTCCCACTGGCGTCACAGTGGAAATGGGAGCAGTGTTAGACGGTGTGGCAGCCCACATGAAGGATGCTGATGAAAAATATACTTTTGTGATTAGCGATCGCCCAGAACAGTCAAAAGCAGATATTGTTAGCACTCTTAAACAGTCTGGGACAGAGGTTTTAGTTAATTATCTTCCTGTCGGTTCCCAGGAAGCTGTGGAGTTTTATGCGGAATGCGCCTTGGATGCTGGAGTCGCTTTTGTGAACTGTATTCCCGTATTTATCGCTAGTAAAACGTTATGGGCAGAAAAGTTTAAAAGTCATGGGATTCCAATCATTGGCGATGATATCAAGTCTCAGTTTGGTGCCACCATTAGTCACCGCACGTTGGTCGATTTGTGCAAGAAACGAGGGGTTAAAGTAGAACGAACGTATCAGCTAAACACTGGCGGTAATACAGATTTCCGCAACATGCTCGATCGCACTCGTCTAGATTCTAAGAAAGAGTCGAAAACCGAGGCAGTACAGGGTGTAATTGCCAAGCGTCTAGAAGACGAAGATATTCACGTCGGCCCTAGTGATTATGTTCCTTGGCAAAAAGATAATAAGGTGGCATTTATTCGTATTGAAGGTAAATTGTTTGGCGATGTGCCGATGAATTTGGAAATGAGGCTTTCAGTAGAAGATTCGCCCAATTCAGCAGGGGTCGTCATTGATGCCATTCGCTGTTGTAAGCTCGGTCTAGATCGCGGTATTGGTGGCGTGCTAACAGCCCCTTCTGCTTACTTTATGAAGCATCCCCCAGAACAGTTTACTGATGACGAAGCCTATCAAATGACTGAGGCTTTTATTCTCGAACAATAATCTAAATTACGTTTATTTTAAGATCTAAAAGTTAGAATTTCCAACTGGTTTTTCTAACTTTTTTGATTACAGCGATCGCTGTGGTTGCTCTTGTGATTTTTACGACTGCACAGTGGTCGAAGATGTAGATAAAGATTTCTAATATTTTAAGTGTTTAGATTAGTAGATATTTTTTCGATGACCAACAGCGATAACCAACACTATCAAAGCTTGATTTTCTATCTGGCAGAGAATTCGATAGTCACCAACTCGATAACGCCAGATTCCTGATTTATCACCTTTTAAGGGTTTACCAAATTGATAAGGGTCTTGGCTCACCAACACACGATTTTCTAGATACTCAACAATCTTTTTACGCGTATTTTGATCAAGTTTTTGGGCTTCTTTAAGAGCTTTGCTATCCCATTCAATCTTCCACATCAAGAATCCTCTTCGCATCTTCCATCGATACTCGTTCTCCAGGATTCTCAATGCGATCAATAGCAAGATAAACATCTTCCATATCTTCCAGATAACGAAGAAGAGCTTGTTTTACATAAAAGCTTTTTGACCGTCCTGTCCGTAAAGCAAGAGAAGTAAGTCGTTGATTTAGTTCTTGTTGAAGTCGAACGGCAATTGTATTAGAACTCATCTTTTATACTTTTAAAACCTTTCACTTGTTGTATAACAAGTATAACTTTTGCAGCTTGCTAAAATTATCTATTTTTCGTTTTAACCACCACTGATCTTGGCTTTATAGCCGATTTTAGTCAGTGTCTCTAATAGTTTCTGTTTATGGTCGCCCTGAATTTCCAGACTATTTTCTTTGACTGTGCCGCCACTACCACACTGACTTTTCAACTGCTTCAATAGCTGACTAAGAGTTTCTGGTTTATGCTGAAACCCCGTGATCACAGTTACAGTTTTACCCTTTTTACCCGATCGCGTTGCCTGTATTCTTAAATCCTGTTGCTTGGGAGGCAAATCGGGAACTCCCCTTGCCATAGCTTGGGAGTTATCTACATTACCGAACTCTTGGTATGCAATGGGATTCTGTTTCGATTTCCGTTGACCAGCCATATTTATTTATTTAATCAAGATATTTTCCAACTATAATCACTTGCTTATAGCTTATAGCTTAAGACTAGCTAATTCCCATCAAACGTAAGATATGATATTTGAGCAACCAAGGCAGGATTAGGGATTAATAAAGCATCATGGATGTAGGCAACGAACCATCAGAAATTTTAGAGC
>JBJOPG010000083.1:0-14731 GCA_046050865.1 Cyanobacteriota bacterium | reverse complement strand
GCGATCCTTTAGAAGCAGTTGTCGAGTGGCGCAAACAAGTTCGAGTTAATTAGTTTTTGATGCGATCGCTCTCTCAATCGCTAATGTGAAATCAGTATTCCCTAAAGCAGAGTTAATTCATGTATCTCCCGATTTAGTTGGCATTAAAGAGTTAGCCAATATCTTTGAATGCACCAGACAGAATATCCAGAAATTTGTCAGCAAATCCACCTTTCCTAATCCTGTCTACACAGGTTCCCAAGCAATTTGGCATCTGGCAGCAGTTTTGAATTGCTTTATTGCTAATGGTCATGAAGTTAATCGAGAATTATTGGAGCTTGCGGAATTAACTATGTCGATAAATTCGCGCATCGAAAATCAGGCAGCTAAACCCCAGGTATTAAATCAGGCTAGAAGTCTAGTAAAGGGCTTCGCCCCAGCTATTAGCCAATCGATATAGCTATTGCCGAGGGGGAAGACCACTAAACCAGATAGTTTCATAGCTCTTAGTCTTTTACCTAGGTAATCTTTAGAGCTAAAAGCTAATAACTAAAAGCTAAAAGCTTTTTTGGTAATTGCTTAAGAGACTGTTCTGCCGATAGATGCTAATTAATGCTGATTCCTAGCAGGTAACAACATCCGCGATTCAATACCTTCCCAAGTTTTTGGTGATACCCGCACTGCTGCCTTTTTACATTCCACCATCAGCAGATTGGCATAAAAATAATTATCTAATGCTGTTAATTCAGATGCAGATAAATCGATCATTTCTGGAGTAAGTTGAAAAGCTGTTAGCCAGATGTGAATAATGCGTTGACCAAAAGCTTGACGAACTTCTTTTGATTCATTGTTATCTGGTATTTCCTGTTTGAGTTCTTCTAAGGTAGCAATTAGCTTAGAATAGTTTATCTCTTGATAAATTTTCCATTTTTCTGACCATTGGACGTAATAAATAAATTCGTCTAAGACGTTGGCAAGTTCGACGGCTTTGGTGTTGAAGAAGAATTTGGGATAGACAAGGAGTTTGGTATTGAAGAGAGCGAGGCTGAATTTGTAGGTGTTATCGAGGTTTTTAGCTTTGGTGTTAGCGAATTCAAAGGCGAGGGAGAAGTCGAAATTGAAGGAGAGGTTAAAGACGTTGGCGTAGATGAGGGCGATCGCTCTTTTCCCTACGGGTTGGAAATCTCCTGCTGAAGAATCTGTTACTCGTTCTACCCAAGTGAATAAATCTTGTAGCTTAGGGGTATTGATTAAAGAATTAATTGTTTGCTCCATGGTCAACAAAAGCTCGTCAGCCCTTCTTAAACCAGCAAGAATCAAAAATACTTCTCGCCAACGGCGATCGCACAGATGATTGGTAACTAAGTTTTTAATGTCAATATTGTTGTCAACAATATGCTTGGCGCTGAGAAATTCTTGAAGAGTTAAGTGAGAAAAAGAATAAATATCATCTGCTCTGCTAACTAAGACTCCATGTTGTTCTTCAATGGCTCTGAGAACGGCTCGTCCATCAATAAATTTTTCTTCGGCTAACATCTCCCGTAAAATTTGTTCAATTTCCTGGGTGATTTCTCCCTGCTGAAAAAACAAGCGATCTCCGACAAAATTCTTATAGGCAATTTCTGCCAGCATAATTTCTTTGCATTTAGTATCCATTCCTTCGTAGGGTGCGGAACGAACAATTTCTTTAGAAGCATCCCACTCAGATAACAATGTCCATAAAGCTTCGTTATAGACAGTAGCCCGTTTATTGGGGAACTCGCCGCGCTTTTTAAATAATATGCAAATTAAGGTCAGCAACAGAGGAGTTCTCGTCAATTCTTTGGTAGCGTTATGTTCTCCACTGTTTAATTTTGACCAACATTGCTGCCCCCACTCTGGTTGAGAGTGAGACTCAAACCATTTGCCAATAAAAGTTTCTATTTGCTCGTCATCAAAATCAGCGATCGCTACATCAGTAAAGCGTTGAAAACTGTGGAAGTTACGATAGGCAGCAATGCGACAAGAAGCAATAAAGTGATTACCAGAATAACGATCTAGCAAATCCCTGATTTGAGTTGTCATCTCACTCAGGCGATCGCTTGGTACTTCGTCCAAACCATCCAAGAGAATTAGTAATTTACCTTTGTTTAACAACTCTTCAGTACATGTTTGATATTGGGGCAGACCGCAGTTTTCAAACTCAGAAGCGATCGCTTGAACTAAATTAATTTCTCCTGACCGAAATTTTCTTAGTTCTAATAAAACTGGAATGCAGGTATGTTGATATTCTCCGTTTCCTTTGCCTTTTAAAGCTTCTAATCCTACTTTCCTGAGAAAAGTAGTTTTACCCGTTCCTGGATTTCCTAAAACCATTAAATACTGTTCTTGGTTAGCAACATCAAGTCCTGGACGCTTATAACCATCTATAGATTCTCTTTGACGAAATACTAGCTCTTGAGCATCTATAGATCTATAGCAAGAAATAATCTCATTCTGAAAATTAACTTTGGTATAGACAGAATCTAAGCTGACAGGCTTACCCATCCCCAAAACTTTGAGAGTTCCGTGACGCTCTGTATAGTTGGCTATGTACTTTCGAGAAATGCGGAACAGTAAATCTTGAGCAGCTTTAGTCAGATTACTCGCACGATCTAACAATTGACTCTTTGTATCACCTAAAAGATTAATGCCAGCTTCGCCAACAACCTTGCCAATAGCTGTAGCCAAACCTTTGGTAGCAGCTTCCAGAATTGCTGGGTCAATTTTGCCAATTAATTCTTGAGCAATAGGAATAATCTCGCTTCCTGTCATAGATAGAGGTAGCTTGCTTCTTTATAATCTTAAATTTAGCGATTACAGTTATTAATTTCCTCAACTAGCCTAAATATTTTAAGAATCTATCTGACTGGTGATTTCTCAGCCGCTGGTTTTTCCCCCTTTTTCCTTTTCCCAGCCTAAGCAGATTACTTTGTTTCTTTAGGAGTTAATTAACAATCACCCATTTTCCATTTAGGCGAATTGGCAATAAAAGCTTCAGCATTATTTTTACTCAGAGGCTTAGAGAAAAAGAAACCCTGTCCATATTCACATTTAAGTAGCTTTAATTGAGCCAGTTGAGAAGTGGTTTCAATTCCTTCAGCGATGACATCCATATCAAGCATATGAGCCAGAGTGGCGATCGCCTTCACAATAGCCTAATTATTATTGGGTTGAAAACTCGCTAGATTTTGCCAAATAAATACCGAGTAAGATCAAGCATAGAGCAACGCCGCTAATCAAATTAATCCCCTCAGCAAAGATGATCCAAGCAAGGAGGGCGGTAACCAAAGGTTTCAATAAAGCAAAAATGCCCACAAAACTAGAAGAGAATTGCTTGAGGCTAAACACCAATAATCCTTGTCCCAATGTCTGGCAAACCACTGCTAAGGCAATGACTGAAAGCCAACCCTGAAGAGAAAGGGGAAACACTTGAGTATCTGTGAGCAAGGTGATCGGCAAAATTATGAAAAAACCCACCAGGCATCGCCAAAATAATACTCGATCTGTGGGGCAACCGCGATCGCGTAAGTAACCAACGGTTAAAATGTTTACTCCGTGTAAGGCAGCAGAAAGCAGAGCAATACTATCTCCCACTAAATAATCGTTTCCTAGTTGTAGATCGTCCCAGCCAATTACCATGGCACCGATAATTGCCAAGGCCATACCCAGAATAAATTGATTATTAAAGTGCTGTTTTAAAATTAGCCACGCACCTAAACCGATAAATAGAGGAGTGAGACTGCGTAACACTGTCGAACTAGCAATACTAGTTTGGGTAAAGGATATTGCCCAAAGCAATGCCGAAGCAGTAGCGCTAAAGCTTGCAAGAATCAGCAAGCCTGTCTCTTGACGATGGAGATCAGACTTTGGTGTAGCGACCTTCTCTGATCGCCAAGTGGCAACGAACTGCCAACAACTCACAATTATGGTGGAAATCCAGAAGCGGTTGAAAATGGTCGCTGTGGGGCTCAGTTCTAATTCACTGAGTTTAGTAAATATAGGGGAAAAAGCTAAGGCAATAATGGCGATCGCCAAAATCACGAAGCTTAAACCATCATTTATTAGCTTGCTCTGAGATAAATTTTCATCGGGAGTCTGGGTCTTTTCAAGGGGATTTAGTACACTAGTTTTGTTCAAGTCGATGAAACGTTAAATAAATATTGATCATTTCTTAATATAATTTTAACGATAACACCTAAAAGTATAAATACACGAAAATTACTGATATATATAGCTTTGAACTTGATTTTTAGCTTGAATCATCACGGAGATCGCTTTTCTGTATCGAACCCTGTATCGCACCCATTGGGGATATCTGTAATTAGAACCGTTTCAACTGATTGCGTTGATTCTGTAAACTCTCGGTGTCATGCCTGTAAGCTGCCGAAACTGTTTGCTCATATGGCTGTGACTATTGAAACCGCAATCTAAAGCAATGTCCATAATAGATCGCTCTGTTTGTTTTAACAACTGTTTTGCCCGTTCGATTCGTTGTTGAATTAGATATTGATAAGGAGATATGCCCAGTGCTTGCTTGAAAGAATGACTGAAATGGAATTGACTGATGCCTAACAATTGGGCTAAATCTTCTAGCTTAATATCTTGATCGAGATGCTCGTGGATGTAGTCCAGGATTTGAACAAGTTGACGCTGAGGTAAGCCACCTTCATAGATTTGTAGATGAGGTTTGACAGTTGCGTATTGTCTTAGTAAATGCACCGTCAGGACATTTACTAGCGAGTCAATGTAGAGCCTACCTGCTAAATTTTCTTGTTTTAGTTCGGCAAGGAACATTAAGGCGATCGCCTTAATCTGAGGATCGCGAATCCGAAACTCGGGGATTAATTCAAGACAATCTGAATCCATTGCCAGAGCTTCTCTGGCAACTTGCTGAATAAACCCCGAGGCAATGCGAATTTGCAAGTAATGGTCATCTCCCTCCCAACGAGCAAAAAATGGCATCTCAACAGGAGTGATCGAAATGTCGCCTTTTCCGTACAGACTGGAGTGGGTTTTACCTCCCTTCCTTTGTAGAAAACGAACTGGACGAGAGGCAAGGGATAGACAAATAGTATGTTCGTCACTGTAATGAGTTCTTCCTTCTCCTGATGAATGATGAAATTCCTCAACCACAATGTTTGACCAACCCTGGTTTTGGCTAGATAAAAGAGGTAAACAGGCTGATTCAAGCTGACGAGTGATGGGAGTCTTCATGATGAAAATCTTCATGATGCGTCTAACTTCGATTGTATTAGCTTTGAGATAGTTTTGACGAAAAGCCAGCAAATTAATTGATCGCAAGATTTTGATAGTCCCACAAGATTTTGATAGTGGAGTAAGAGGTGTTTATCTAAACTGGAATGATGATGAATCAGGAAAATTTGCTTATCTGGATGGCGATCGCGATCTAAGTTTTATCTAATAACCTAGAGGAGGAAGCAGGTGTCCGACGTTTGATCTGCCAAACCACTCTGGGAGTGGGAGATAGTTGGAGAAATCTGAATTTCTTCTGGAAATACGTAATGTTTGGATTTCTCCTGCGTCAAGTGTTTGCCGACCATGTTCTGCAAGAGGATTATGTTAAGCAAAGCCACTTGGATTGGATTATCGTTCGTCCCAGTGCATT
Organism: Cyanobacteriota bacterium; assembly: GCA_046050865.1. Taxonomy (GTDB): domain Bacteria; phylum Cyanobacteriota; class Cyanobacteriia; order Cyanobacteriales; family Xenococcaceae; genus Waterburya. Next base: position 9,105 of record JBJOPG010000083.1, on the reverse strand, counting down.
CGTAGACGGAAATCGTACTGGTGAATATCGGCATGGCTTTCCAGGCACCGACAAAATATCAAAACTCGAAATCTCCCGTGCTGATGTTGCCGATTTTATGGTTAAACAATTGACGGATGATTCTTATCTTCACAAGACACCTGCTGTGTCCTATTGAATGAAATATTCGGCGATCGCTCTCATGTTTATCTTCAGGAGGATTTTATGAAAACACTTGATTTACTTCCGTTTGCCTTGAAGCTTTTGGCGGTACTGGGCTGCGGACTAGTGGCTGGCATCTTCTTTGCTTTTTCGACCTTTGTGATGAAAGCTTTGGCACAACTACAACCGAAGGAGGGCATAGCAGCTATGCAATGGATCAATATCACGGTAATCAATCCGTGGTTTATGACCGTTTTTCTGGGAACAGCGATCGTCTGTCTCTATTTATCCCTCTCTTCGCTCTTTAAATGGCATCCACCAAATTCTGCTTATTTACTTTTAGGCAGTTTACTTTATCTGATTGGGACTGTTCTCGTTACGATGGTGTTTAATGTGCCGTTAAATGATGCTTTGGCGAAGGTAGAGCCGAGCAGTGCCGAAGGAGCAAGCCTATGGGCTAGATATCTGACCGACTGGACAATGTGGAATCATGTTCGGACTTTAGCGGCGCTGGTAGCAGCAGCTTTGTTCACCATTGAGATCACCCTTTAAAATTTAATAATCTATAGATAGATTTTAAATTAGCAACACCTTTTAACTATCCATTTGTTCTTGTAAATAAGTCTGTAATAATCCATCCAACTTATCTTCAGGACAACATTCAATCAAGGCTTCAAAAGCTTCATATAGTTTAGCCGCACTATCTCCCAAGATTGGCGTAATACCCCAAACGTCTTCTACCCAGTCTCTAGGTGATTGCTCATCAAAGATCATGCGTTCTAAGAGTTGTTTTGCTTCGGTTTTATCAAGAGCCATAATTACTTTGAGCTAGATTAACTAGATTGAGAAAAGTCTTTGATGATTAAGCATCATCGATTGATAAGCTTAAAAAATATTTTAAAATATCTTTCACTAAGTTTAAGCAATGTTTGACACTCTTGGCTGGTCTAATCCTTGGGCGATCGCGTTAGTTTTAAATACCCTGTTGTTAATATTCGCCTTGATCAGCCCAAAAAAGCTGTTGACGCCCGTTGGTAATATCAATGGTGCAATTCTTGGCATATTAGTTTGGGGCACTCTTGGTTGGCGTGGTTATTTGATCGTGATGCTGTTTTTTTTACTCGGTTCGGGTTTGACTTTTGTCGGCATGGAGCAGAAAGAAGCGGCAGGTATTGCCGAAGAACGTTCGGGGATGAGAGGGGCGGGGAATGTTTGGAGTTCCGCACTTGCTGCCTCCCTTTGTGCGATCGCCACTTTATTTTGTCCCCCAGCAATTAAAGGATTATTGGTCTTGGGTTATGTAGCGAGTTTTTGTACCAAGCTGTCTGATACTACCGCCAGTGAAGTGGGCAAAGCCTACGGGAAAACCACCTATCTGATTACTAACTTACAATCAGTCCCCAGAGGTACAGAAGGGGCAGTCAGCTTGGAAGGTACAGTCGCAGGGACATTGGCTTCACTAATACTAGCTACCATTGCTTGGGTAATTGGTTTAATTAGTCCTGTCGGAATTATCTGGTGCGTAATTGCTGCTTTTATTGCTACCACTATCGAAAGTTTAATTGGTGCCACCTTAGAATCGCGCTTTACCTGGTTAACAAATGATTTGGTGAATTTAATTAATACTGTCATTGGGGCGATCGCTGCTATTTTTTGCGGGTGGATCAGCGGCTTAATTTAAATTAATTTGCAAAGATTTAAACATATCTTGTTCCACAACTTCAACAAATTCAGGATAATCCTCTATAGCTGCATGATAAGTCATGGTATAGACCAAATTATTCTTTATAGTCCAAGCTTGCAGGTACTTTAGTTCTAAACCATTATTGGGGTCAACCAGGGTGTAAATAATTTTATGACCATTGTTATCTGCAAATTCTACAGGACGAGAATCAATGATCTTTACTTGGGGCAACTTGGTTATTTGATAAACAAAGTTGGTGGTATGTTGATCTAAAGAGTCGGTTTTTGCGGGACTAACTTCAATTTTCACCTCAGGAGCAATGATCAACGAGTCAGCTTTTTGCGGGATAAATTGGGCAATGGTAGTTGATTTTTGCTTAGGCAGCGACAGTTGCCAATCTGGGGAATAGGTCAATGAGACACCAGATGCCTGATGGTCATAAACCAAAGGAAACTGGGTCTGTTCTGCGGCAAACAATTCTGTTTCCAAGGTCTGATTTAAAGAACTTTCTAATCGCCAATAGTAAAGTCCGCCACCCAAAACAATCAGTAATGACGATCCCACACTAATCATGGTTTTTAAATCTAACAATTTCCCCCCTCATTGACCTTAAAACAAATCCTTCGACAACAGCAAGTAAAAGCGAAGAACTACCCACTACCTAAGAACCTAATCCAATGCGACCAGCAAGACTAGCGCTCAAAGGAATCAACGTAGCCAACATTAAGAATAAGGCGAGTAAACCCCAAGCCGCTCTACTGTCATCTGGTTCAGTTAATTCATTTTGGACTGGACGTTCAAGATCTCGTTGTAAAAACAAGATTAATACGGCCCAATATAAAGGGATGGGATTAGCAGGATTAAAGAGAGAAATAATGCCCAAGATAATTAAAGTTGCCAGGGTGCTCCGCCGAGCAGTTTTCCGCCCATAAATCGCATGCACAATTCTCCCCCCATCTAATTTGCCTGCGGGTAATAGGTTTAAGGCTGTAATGACCAAACCTAGCCAGCCAATGATCACCAAAGGACTAATATCCACCACTGCCGTTTCTAAGGCTGAACCTAAGATTACTTTGGCTAAAGTTCCTACTAATACAGAAGCGCGAAAGAATTCTGTGGGTAATTGAAAGGTACTGCCTGGATGGGACAGAATTAAACCAACAATTAATAGTAGTAAGGACAAGATTCCCCCCACCGCCGGTCCGGCAAAGGCAATATCAAATAGGGCAGTACGGTTAGGCAATAAAGATTCAAAGCGGGTAATGGCACCAAAAGAACCGATTTGCCAATTAGGGAGGAAAAAGGGAATACTCAGGCGAATTTTGTAGCGATCGGCAAGAATTTTGTGACCAATTTCATGGGCAATTAAGACCGACCACAATCCCAAAGCGAGAGGAACCGCTTCGCCGTACCGACCAAAATTATCAAACAGATCAAAACCTTGCAAGATACTCGCTGCCTCTAAACTGGTGAGAATTGTCCCGATCAACAGGACGATCGCCAGATTTTTTTGCGCTAGGGAGGTCGTTTGAGGATCGTTAGTTTTGGGTAAGATGACCACCACTGGTCTTTCTTCGGGGCTTTCCACCAAAAATAGGCGATATTTATCGTCAAAAGCCTTCTGTAGCTTATCACTCATCTTGCTATAGGCAACATCTGGGTCTCCTCGCAAGTTACCCTTAAAGATTGCACCATCTTGATAGGGAATAGTTTCCGTCGAGAAAAAAGTATCAATGCCGAAAATTTCTCTGATTTTAGCTAAATCTTCATCGGGAATTGGAGATACCTCTGTTTCTGGTGTTGCGACATTTTCTTGACCGTCAACTGATACCGATGTTGTTGATTCGATTGCTGCTTGCCGCTTAATTCTTTCTGCTGCTTTCTGCTGCAACAGAGCATCTTGTCCCGCCGCCCGCAACTGTCTACCGAGCCAAATATAGACAGCAATTGAAACTATTAATAAAAATAAAATACCAACTAAATTAAGATATATGCCCAAAGCAAACAAGCCAAAGAACAGTAGCCAAGGACTCATGAGCACAATGGATTGGAGCCAGGCAAGAATTCCCAATCTGCCGTAAGTTTTCGCTCTGTTATAGCCCCAGCCCAAGATCACTGTAACAGCAGCAAAAAGAATAAAGGTAGCGAGAGATTCCGATCCGTCTAACATGAGTTATTTTAATATTTTGATTAATTTCACCAGGATCAACCGTCAGCAACGGCACTTAAGCCGATACTGAGCAAGTAAATAATTAATGGTTTACCTTATTTTATAATCACATTTTATGATGATCGGTGCATTCACGGAAATTCAGGTATCTGATCGATGGCTTTCAACTAGCGATCGCAAATCACTCTGTTCTTTATTCAATAGCGCTTCTCCTGCTTCGGCACTCAAACCAGTCCAGTGCATCAGTAAAGCTAGCTTAACTTGCTTCTGGCTCTTCATTAATAATTCTGCCGCCCCTTGGCGATCTAGCTCGGTTAAGTCACTAATAATCCTAACCGCGCGGTCATAAAGCTTATCATTAGTTACCGCCACATCAATCATCCGATTGCCATAAACTTTGCCATAGCGAACCATTGCCGCTGTCGAAATGATGTTGAGAGCCATTTTGGTAACCGTACCTGCTTTTAGTCTAGTGGAGCCTGCCAAAATTTCCGCCCCCACTAATAGTCGAATATCAATATCTGCGGGCATTGGTACTTGTGCTGCACTGACACAACTCATGGCGACGGTGGTGGCACCCCGAACTTTCGCCTCTTTTAATGCACCATGAACAAAGGGAGTAGTACCTCCCGCGGTGATACCCACTACCACATCCAAGTTGGTCACTTGGCGATCGCCTATTGCCTGAGCACCATCTTCGGGACGATCTTCTAACGCTTCAGAACTTTTGACTAGCGCCGCTGCTCCTCCAGCTAAAATTCCCTGGACTAATTCTGGGGGAGTACAAAAAGTTGGCGGACATTCTGCTGCATCCAAGACTCCTAACCTACCACTGGTTCCTGCCCCAACATAAAACAAGCGACCTCCCCGTTGAAAAGCTGCCGCGGTCACATCAATAGTTTTAGCCAAAGGAACACGAGCATTAGCGATCGCCTCAATGGTTTTAGTATCTTCGCGATTAAATAAATCAACAATTTCCAGACTAGATAAACGATCCAAATTCTGACTTTGAGGATTGATCTGTTCCGTTAACAAATGTCCCCGCGACTGCAAATTATCCATATTTTTTCAGTACTGGCTTACAGCCGTTCTTCCCCAACCTAAACCTAACTCTTGATTTACAAAAGTCCTTCCAATCGACGACGAATTCGCTCTAACTCATCACTAGCCATGGAATCTTCGGCATCTTCTCCTGGGGGGGAATCTCTGGTATTTTCCTTTTCCTCCCAATTAAGATCCTCAACATTCTTTTCTGGCGGAATTTCCAGTTGTCCTGACTCAACTAATTTGGAATCATAATCCGCCTGACGACAAAATTGCTCTACTTCATCAGAATCAATCGCTTCGACTTTGGGTTCAGGAAAATCTTGCGCTTCTAGTAGCACCGAGTAACGTAGGGCATCATCCTCGTCCTTAAACATCAAAATGGTATTGCGATCGCCCATTTGAATTGTGTGAATCCCTTCATTATCAGTTCCTGCATTGAATAGCAAAATGTATACCAGCATCTCAACTAACGCTAATTCCGTATTTCTTGATTTATGCCAATTACAACACAAATTGAGGTAATGAGTAAACTAACTTTACCAAAAAGCTATAAGCTTATAGCTCATGAGTTCAATACCCTCACCAAACATTCATTTGGTAGTCTACAATCACGAGAGACCAAAAGCTTTCGGCAACTTCTGGGGATGAATCTTCACATTCAAAACGCACCGCTTTTAATTGGCTTAGAGCCTATAGCTTAGAGCTTATAGCTACGACCCTTTACTAATTCTCAATAAAACTAATTCCTCGTTAGCCATTTTTGAGCATTTAAGCGCTGAATTGTATACATTACCAACAGTTCTAAATTGACTCTTTTTTCATCAATCATAAAAGACTCAAGGGTACTGGCAACATTGCCATAAGTAGAGCTAGAAAAAGCTTTTTGTCCTGAAATATCTTCATCGGGAAAGTAAATATTAAATTGGCGATCGCCATTTTGCCACTTACCAACTACCTGCCAACAGGGTTCATTGGAATTTGTTCCTTTCATCGGAACTCCCTGCTGTACAAAAGTTAACTCTACATCCCCAATTCCTAGCTGCCCCATCGCTTCCTTCAGAGTCGGCAAATAATGTTGAGAAATAAACTCATTGAAAGGTTTTTCTTCAAGTTTGGGCGGTTTTTCTGCTTTCGCCTTGGCAGCAGGTTTAGCCTCTGCTTTCTCTTCTGCCGTCGGTTTTATCTGTTCTTGATTGTTTGTTTCCTCTGCCATGTTCCACCAAATTTCCAGCTTGAGCTACGGTATCAGATGTGAATCATTCTATCACGGCTATTTGCCAGGATTATCAATCTAGTTGCTCTTTAGCTAGCTTTTAACAACAAACTAGCGATCGCTCCTCGGAAAAAGAAATAAGCATCCCAAACAATGAAGCTATACAAAGCAGTGAGAGCGATGGTAATGGAAATCTTCTTTGCCGTTACTATGCCAGTACTAGCATAAGCTAACCAGTAAATCATAAAAGGAGTGGTTAAATAACAGAAAAAACCATAACCCGCAGATTTAAGTATTATTTGTACAATCTTGTATTCAATACTATTGGCTAGTTTTAGCACAATGAAGAGAGATAAAATACCAGCTATAAATTGCACGATACTGTTTTTTAACAGTACAAAGAGAATACCTTGATCATTAGGAGGGTTTTTCATAGTTAAATAGCCATCTTTTTTTAGTGAAAACTGAAAAAAGATACTTGTATTATTTAAGGTTACTCAGTAATTATATCTAAGTAATTCTCGGTATTTTTTAAAGAGTTAAAGAAGCTGGTTGAGCAAAAATATAGTTATGATGTAGAGCGTTTTAGGTAAATAGTCATGCAAAATTGATTACCTATCTAAGATCGGGGAAAAGGGAAAAGGGGAAAAAGCAAATCAAGTGTGTAATTAATGAGGACGCGATTTCTGAGGTCGCCAGAGAAATTAAAGCCGTCCGTTTTGTTTAAGTACTTACAGCAGTTTTCAATTGAGTAGACACATTAATCTATCGACGTAATGGGTAATGGGTTCTATCCAACTGAAATTGGCTGTAAGTATATTCAACTACGTAATTGAACACGAAAAAAGGCAAATAAAAAACGCTCAGATTCCCCCTGAACGTTGTCTTAAATAGATGTATAGATTTACGATTTGGCTTAGAGCTTAGAGCTTAGAGTTTAGAGCCTAAAACTAGCTAATTGACCTCATCTTATAAAGCATTAGCACCCGCGACTACCTCAGAAAGCTCTTGAGTGATTGCCGCTTGTCTAGCTTTGTTGTAGGACAAGGTTAAGTTGCCCATCAAATCGCTCGCATTTTCACTAGCATTATTCATCGCCGTCATTCTAGCGGCTAGCTCACTGGCTGCTGCCTCTTGCAAAGCACGCAAGATTTGATTATTCAGATAAAGGGGAAGTAGGGCATCTAAGATCTGCACTGGGTCTTGTTCAAAGATTGTATCCTGGGGATATTCATCAACTTTAGAACTCACGCTTTCTCTTTCAACACCAAACTTGCCCCCTTTGGTGGTGAGGCGGAAAATCTCATCATCCTTTACCGCTAACCCTTGAGTGGTTAGGGGCAACAAGGTTTGAATTACAGGTTTAGAAGCAATTAAAGAAACAAACTTAGTATAAATTAGTTCTACTTTATCTACTTCTTCTGCCAAAAATAAAGACAGTAATTCATCGCCAATTTCTGCTGCCTCAGGAGCAGTGGGAATTTGTTCTAAACCAACAAAGCTCTTTTCGATTGGTGCTTGGCGAGTTTCATTCCCAAAGTATTGAGTCGCTTTCCGCCCAATAACAACATAGGTATATTCAATACCCTGAGCGGTTAATTCTTTAGCTCGGTTTTCAGCACGTCGAATTACATTGGTATTGTAACCTCCACACAAACCGCGATCGCTGCTAACGACTAATAGCGCAACTTTTTTGATTTCTCTTTGTTCTAGTAAAGGTAGCTCAACATCTTCAAACTGAAGTTTGCCCTGGATATTGTAAAGTACCTGCGCCAAGCTATCAGCAAAAGGACGAGTTGAGTTAACTTGCTCTTGAGCACGACGAACCTTGGCAGCAGCAACCAAGCGCATTGCTTCCGTGATTTTTTTAGTATTTTTTACTGACGCGATGCGATCGCGAATCGCTTTTAAATTAGCCATATTATGTAAAAGGATGAAGGATAAAGGATGAGGAAAAAGTTACGGGGAGTAAGTAGTAGGTAGTAGGTAGTAGGTAGTAGGTCAATATTATTGATTTCCTGTGTCCTGATTACCCATTACCCATTACCCATTACCCATTACTCATTACCCATTACCCTAAAAATCTAGGCTGCTGCCATGAAGGATTGTTTGAATTCGTTAATGGCTTCTTTGAGAAGGTTTTCCGCTTCGTCGGTGAGTTTTTTCTCAGAAGCAATGATCTCGCCATATCTGGCTTTGCTACTACCAAGATATTCCTGTAATCCTTGAGCGAAATCACTCGCTTTTTCTACAGGAACATCATCTAAATAACCATTTAAGCCAGCGTATACTTTTGCTACTTGCTCGGCTACTGTTAGAGGAGAACCTTGAGCTTGTTTAAGGATTTGACGGAGACGTTGACCTCTAGCAAGTTGATTTTGGGTAGCTGCATCCAAGTCGGAAGCGAACTGAGCGAAGGCTTCTAGTTCCGCAAACTGAGCTAGCTCTAGCTTGAGTTTACCTGCTACCTGCTTCATGGCTTTGGTTTGAGCTGCTGAACCCACGCGAGATACTGAAATACCTGCGTTGATGGCAGGACGGAAACCAGCGTTAAACAGATCAGAAGACAAGAAGATTTGACCGTCAGTAATGGAAATTACGTTGGTGGGAATGTACGCTGAAACGTCCCCAGCTTGAGTTTCAATGATGGGTAGAGCAGTCATGCTGCCGCCACCTAGAGCATCACTCAGTTTAGCTGCCCGTTCTAGTAAACGAGAGTGGAGATAGAATACATCTCCAGGATAGGCTTCACGACCTGGTGGACGACGCAACAGCAAGGACATTTGACGGTAAGCTTGAGCCTGTTTGGTCAAATCATCATAGACAATCAAAGTTGCCTTACCCTGATAC
>JBJOPG010000082.1:0-14769 GCA_046050865.1 Cyanobacteriota bacterium | reverse complement strand
CCCTTAAACTTAGGCAAACGGAGGGCAGTGCTATCAGTTTTTATGACCCACAGCAAAGGAAACCCAATCCCCCAGATTTTGACTGCGGTAAAAACGCTGTTGCCGATGATTCCTGGAGCAATAAACAAAGACATCGCTACACCAATGCTGAAGGCAGGAACAAACAGAATTAGAGCAATTAAGGCAGAAGTTTTAGACATCGTAAAAAGGGGAAAAGGGGAAGGGGAAAAGGAAAAAAAATCAATCTTTTATGTTTGCCAGAAGTCTATTCAATGAGAATGTAATAATTATGGGTGTTGTCTTGTAATTAGTTTTTGATGCTCAATAGTCAATCTAGCCAGTCTAGCCAATCCGAATCGATTTCGCCGTCTCAGCAGCATAATCTGACGGTAGCTGATATTCCCCTATTATCAGAACGTAATTGGACAGTTACCGATAGTGCCCAACTGTATAACATTGAAGGCTGGGGAGAGCCTTATTTTGGGATTAATCAGTCAGGAAATGTCACCGTTACGCCTCAAGGCTTGCAGGGGGAACCGATCGAATTAGTAGAAATCATTGAATCCTTACGTCTCCAAGGGATTGGTTTACCGTTATTGATTCGCTTTCCCGATATTTTGGCAGATCGCCTCGCCAGATTACAGAATGCCATGGATCAGGCGATCGCTCGCTATGACTATCAAGGTAAATATCAGGGAGTTTTCCCGATTAAGTGCAATCAGCATCGTCAGCTAATTGAAGCTGTGGTGGATTATGGCAAACCCTATCAGTTTGGCTTGGAGGCAGGATCGAAACCTGAATTGATGATTGCTTTGGCTGCTTTAGCATCCGCCCCAGAGGGACAACCATTGTTGATGTGTAATGGCTATAAGGATCGAGAATATTTAGAAACGGCGCTGTTGGCAACCAGATTAGGACACAGAGCAATTATTGTCATTGAGCAGCCTCAAGAATTGGATTTACTGCTAACCATTGCGCAAGAATTAGAAATCTCTCCCGTAATTGGGGTGCGTGCCAAATTGAACAGTAAAGGTATTGGCAGATGGGGTGATTCGACGGGCGATCGCGCTAAATTTGGTCTCACGGTAGCGGAAATTTTGCATATCGTGCGTCAACTAGAAAGTGACGGTAAATTGTCCTGGCTACAACTTTTGCATTTTCATATTGGTTCCCAGATTTCCGCCATCGGTACTGTCAAAAGTGCGATTCGGGAAGCAAGTCAAATCTATGTCCAGCTAGTCAAGTTGGGGGCAAAGATGGAGTATCTCAATGTTGGTGGCGGATTAGCCGTAGATTATGACGGTTCTAAAACTAACGTTCCTGCTTCCAAAAACTACAATATGCAAAACTACGCCAACGATATTGTTGCCCAAGTAAAAGATGCTTGCGATCAATCGGCAGTGAAGCATCCGATTTTAGTGAGTGAAAGTGGTAGGGCGATCGCCTCTCACCAATCGGTGTTGGTCTTCGATGTTTTAGGCAAGAGTCAGATTTCCTATGAGAATCTAGGGGTGCCTGAAGCGACAGCACCTTTAGTGATCAAGAATTTTTGGGAAACATATCAAGGAATTAATCCCAACAATCTGCAAGAAAGTTATCACGATGCCATTCAGTTTAAGCAAGAAGCCTTGAGCTTGTTTAATTTTGGCTATCTGAGTTTAGTGGAGCGATCGCAAGCCGAAGAACTTTACTGGGCTTGCTGTTGTCAGATTACCAACCTGCTGCAAGATATTGAAGATCTCCCTGATGAATTAGCTTCCTTGCCCCAAGTTATGGCATCCACCTACTACATCAACTTATCCATCTTCCGCTCTGCTCCTGATAGTTGGGCGATTGATCAGCTTTTTCCTGTCATGCCCCTCCATCGCCTCCAGGAACAACCCAATGTCAAAGGCGTTCTGGCGGATATCACCTGTGATAGTGACGGCAAAATAGATAAATTTATTGGTCGTCATAAAACCAAAACAACCCTAGAATTACATCCTCTAGACAGCAAATCTACCGCGCCATATTATCTGGGAATGTTTTTGGTGGGTGCATATCAAGAGATTATGGGAAATTTGCATAATTTGTTTGGCGATACCAATGTAGTGCAAATTAAGAGTACTTCCACTGGTTATCAGGTGGAATCAATTGTCCAGGGAGACACGATTTCAGCAGTTTTAGAATATGTCCAATATGATAGCAAAGACTTACTCACCACCATGACCAGTCAAACAGAATTAGCTCTAGAAAATCAGCATATTACCCCCGAAGAAGCCCAAAAGTTACTGTTGAATTATGCCAGTACGTTAAATAGCTATACCTACTTGAATATTTAGTGAATATATAGTTGGTAAATTTGGGAGCAAGGTTGAAGCAGTAATTTTGAATAAAGTCTTAAGTCTAACCACCAAAGATCACAGAGAATTTTATGATGTTGAGAGTGATCCCGATAGTTCTTTTTGTAAGTAATTATACTTAGCAATCATCTGGCTTCAACTTGCCATCCATAACTCCTGTACATCAAAACTATGACAGATCCTGGTTTGGAAAAATTGTTACAACGTTTGACTAATAGTTTGACGGAAGATCTGCTAGTTCAAAGCGTAACCGATAATATCAGAAATAAACTCCAAGTTGATCGCGTGGTTTTATATTACTTTTATCGTCAGTGGTCGGGGAGAGTGACCTTTGAATCCCTCAGCGCGAGTCACTATTCAATTTTGGGTTCCACGGGACCTGATGATTGTTTCAATAGCGAATATGCAGCCTTCTATCAGAATGGTCGAGTAAATGCGATCGCCGATCTGGAAACGGCATCGATTACGGAATGTCATCGCGACTTTTTGCGAGGTATGGGGGTGAAAGCAAATTTGGTAGTTCCCGTTCTCCCCTCCGCTGGCTTATGGGGTTTGTTGGTCGCCCATCATTGTCAAAACCCTGTTGATTGGTCAGCATCTCATATAACCATGATGCAAGCAGGAGCTAATACCCTAGCTCGCTCGAAGACTATTGCTGGGGCATAGCAGTTAACAGTTAACGCCTGATGTGAATTAGCTTTGTTCTACTGAACTAGTCCATAGCTTTTAGCTTTTAGCTTTTAGCTTTTAGCTTTTAGCTTTTAGCTTTTAGCTTTTAGCTTTTAGCTTCTAGCTTCTAGCAATATTAAAATCGGTTTTTAGGCATAAGAAAAGGAAGTTGTTTTGCTCCTCTCCTGGCTCCTAGTTTCCTTCGGATATTGCGCAGAGGCTACGTAGTTCGTTAATTAAAGCTAGAAGCTTAAAAAGAAGTGCGACGCGAAGCTATTCCTTTAGAGCAAGAAGTCTGCTATGTTTCCCTATCCGAGTAGTGATAATTAGCCCACTATTTGAGAGCCGAGGGTTAATCTGAGCACGGATAAAGGGAACTATATAGGTTGTTAAAATTTTTCCTGTTGATAGTCATGCCGAAACTAACTCTGCAAGTACGAACCCACGACAATCTACTAGAGCTACTGGCAAAAAATGAGTCTGGGGCTTGGATTGTTGGTAAAGATAGAGTCCAGAACATCACTCATATTCAAGTTGTTGACTTCGAGGGCAAACAAATGATTAAAGGGGTATTTGACCGTAATTCCAGTTATTACGTTGTTGTAGACGGTCAAGACAGACTAGTTATCAAGTTTCTAGACGGACGGATTGTGAACTGCAATATTGAATTTGGGGGACAAAATCCAGTTCATTATATGTTTAACTAAACGTGTTTAACTAAAATTTTAGTTAAAGAGTGACTTTGGTCTCTAAAGACTTGAGATATTCAGTATTAACTTTCGATTCCCTAATCAGGGCAATTTTTCCTGTCCGCGCAATTTCACGGATGCCAAATTTAGTCAGCATCTGAATAATCGCCACAATTTTACCTGGATCGCCGACCACTTCTAAAGTCAGCGCCTCTTCTGAAAGATCTACCACTCGCGCGCGAAATATCTGTGCCACTTGGATTACTTCGGGGCGAATTGAGGCACTAGCATTCACCTTGATCAGCATTAACTCTCTTTCCACACAAGGTTGTTGACTAATATCCTGCACTTTGAGGACACTAATCAACTTGTATAGCTGTTTGATTAGCTGCTCGACGATTTTCTCATCTCCAGGAACGACCATCGTAATCCGCGAGACACCTGATTGTTCAGCAGGCCCCACCGCCAAGCTTTCAATGTTAAAACCACGGCGAGCAAATAATCCTGCAATACGGGTTAAAACTCCCGCTTCATCTTCTACTAAGACAGAAATGGTTTGCTTGGTCATAGAGGCAAAATGAATAAGTTCTTGCGTGGTTAATTTCTTATGATAAATGAATTTGGTAGTGGATATTCAGATTATCAAGATACTTTTTAGCTGTAATTAGTGACTAAGCTCCCCTTACCCTGATGGACTGCCCTACAGATCGATTCTAAATTCCCAACCTCTCGATTCAAACCCCAATTTCTCGTATAGCTGATGAACTTTGGGACGAGATTTTCTACTGTTAGCAATTAGCTTATAGCAATTTTGCTCTTTGGCGACTGTAATTACCTGCTGAACTAATTTTGTTCCTAACCCTAAACCCCGATAGCTCTCGTTAACATAAACATCTTCTAATAAACCGAAAGGTTCTTGATGCAGTTCATTTTGCATGATGTAAAGATAAGCCCTCTCAACTTCCTGTTGATCTTCAATGAGCGAGAATTTAATTCCTCTGGCTTCAACGGTTTCAGTTTGAATTTCTTGAGCAGTATTCATGACAACTCTATAAACCAACTACAACTTTTACTCAAAGTAACTATAATTGCTAATTGCCGAAGCAAAGCTGCCTTATCTTATCAATTAATCGATGCCAAAATACCCAAAAATAAGCCGAAATAACCTTTATTTGCTTTTGTTGCTGCTACTTCCCTTTACAATCCTTTGCTATCAAGTCTTTCACAAAAATTATCATGCCGTTGACTTACATGTCTTAGAGTTTTTAAGTAATCAGCGCAATGCTTGGCTAGACTTCATTTTTACCAATGTTTATCGGACAAGCAATACTTATGTCACGGGATCAATAGTTTTAGTCGCCATCATTACTTTAATTCGTCAGCGTTATTGGTCGGAAGTTCAGGGACTAGTATTCGCAACTCTAGGTATTTTGCTCATAGTAGACAAGGTACTGAAGCCTTTTTTTGATCGCGATCGCCCCCCCAAACCTAGATTAGTTAGTGATTTGAGTCCTGATAGTTTTCCTAGCGGACATGCAGCAGGAAACTTGGTGTTCTACTTCTATATGTCTTTGATTATTGCTACTAAATATCCCCACCTGACTAAATATGTTTATGGGGTTGCCACCTTCCTCGTCTTGCTCATTGGCTTTAGTAGTGTATATGTCAAAGCTCATTGGACTACAGACGTTTTGGGGGGTTATGTTTTTGGCTATTGTTGGCTATTAACTAGCGTGCAGCTGTTAAAGTTTTTGAGTCAACGCCAAGCAAAATCATAGAATCATAGACTACCTTTAGTTTTAAAACCTCATCTATTCTTCATATAGAATTCGCTCAAAGCAAGATTGTCCAACTTCCACCAAAGCGGCTTCTGATGACTTACTAGTGGCAGCGGCGGCGGTAAGCCGTTTGAACTCGGTAAGACTATATTGTCGCTGAAATTCGTTAACAGTACATTTGCACAATCTTGTAGCTTCCTCTGCTGCTAATCCTTCCCCCATAGAGGTTTGCATACATTCTTGGTTATAACTCTGGATAAAGTCCGCAGGATATTGGTGGGCTTTTTTGCTATTAACCTCCCCCACTGCCATTGCTACACCTGCACCGCTGGTAAAGACAAAAAGACTTAATAAAGGATAAAAAAAATATTTCATAGCGATCGCCATTAAAATTAAAGATTAACCAAGCTAGATTTCACCAGCTAATTGTATATGGTTATTGATGATCAATGCTCTGGCTATGTTCCAAACTTCTAACTCCGAACTCCGAACTCTCCCATGATTGATAGTTTTCAAGTGAAACAACAGGCAAGGGAAATTGGCTTTCATTTAGTAGGCATAACGACTGTAGACAACCACCAAGACGGGGCGGTGGAGCATCTCAACCAGTGGTTGAACTCTGGTTATCAAGCGGACATGGAGTGGATGGCTAGCCCAAAAAGAGCTGACATCAAAGCCTATCTACCGGCAGTACAGTCGGTAATTTCTGTCGGCTTGAATTACTATACGTCTCATCAACATTCGGAAGAACCTGGAATCGGTAAAATCTCTCGCTATGGCTGGGGTAGAGATTATCACAAAGTGATGAGCAAAAAGCTCAAGCTGTTGTCTAACTGGTTGCGATCGCAAGATGAATCGATTGTCACCCGCTATGCAGTGGATACAGCACCAATTCAGGATAAGGTTTGGGCGCAACGGGCTGGGTTGGGCTGGGTCGCTAAAAACGGTAATGTAATTACTAAAAAATATGGTAGTTGGGTATTTTTAGGGGAAGTTTTAACTAATTTATCCTTGACTGCGGATCAACCTCATAC
This sequence comes from Cyanobacteriota bacterium, assembly GCA_046050865.1. Classification (GTDB taxonomy): domain Bacteria; phylum Cyanobacteriota; class Cyanobacteriia; order Cyanobacteriales; family Xenococcaceae; genus Waterburya. The sequence continues at coordinate 8,257 of JBJOPG010000082.1, read as the reverse complement.
GAGTCATTGTGGCACTTGCACCCGTTGTCTAGAAGCTTGTCCCACAGGGGCGATTACAGAACCTTTTGTGGTAGATGCCAATCGCTGTATTGCCTATCACACCATTGAAAATCGAGAGCCAGAATTACCAACTAAAATTGCTGAGAATTTATCAGGTTGGGTAGCTGGATGTGATATTTGTCAGGATGTTTGTCCTTGGAATCAACGTTTTGCCCAGGAGACAGATGTGGCTGATTTTCACCCTTATCCCGTTAATCTTCAACCACAATTGAATACCTTGGCTAATCTGGATGAAGTAGAATGGAATCAGCGCTTCCCTGCATCTGCTTTAAGGAGAATCAAGCCTTACATGTGGCGACGCAATGCTCGTGCTAATCTTAATACAGAATAGTGAGAGGTAATAATAGAGGAAACTGTTGCAAAAATAATTTGAAAAAATAAGTGTTATTTGATTACAGACACAAATTTTTTAACTACATATAATTAAATTTAGATAAATTCAAAGCAACTAAAAAACTAGATTAACAACTAAATTAACTAGCTAGCTAGATATCAATAATAATTCTAATGACTGCGAAGGTAATCTTATTTGACTTTGACGGTACTATTGCTGACACTTATCAGGCGATCGTTGATATCACCAATCAGCTATCAACTGAATTTGGCTATAAAGCACTAGACCAGGAAGAACTGGTATTAATTAAAAATTTAAGCTCCCGTGATATAGTTAAACGCTCAGAAATATCAATTTTCAAGCTACCTTTTCTAGTTAGAAGAGTGCGGGCTGAATTGAATAAAGAAATTGCTGAATTAGACCCTATCAAAGGTATTGAAGCAGTTTTATTGGAATTGAAAAAACGTGGTTATATCTTAGGTATTGTTACTTCTAATAATAAAGAAAATGTTGATATATTTCTAGCAAAAAATCAGTTAGATCACTTGTTTAGTTATATCTATTCGGGGACAGCAATTTTTGGCAAACATCGAGTACTCAATCAACTAATGCGAGAACATCAAATTAATCCAACCGACGCAATTTATGTTGGAGATGAAACCAGGGATATTAGATCTGCGAGAAAAAGTCTGATGTCCGTAGTTGCGGTAAGCTGGGGATTTAATGCTGCCACAATTCTTCAAGAGCATCAGCCGGATTATCTCATTGCTGAACCCTCGGAATTATTGCAAGCGATCGCTCATTGGCAACCGTGCCAATCTAATGTAGTTCCCTAGTTTCTAAACACAATCTACAATCAAGCTCGATGGTAAAGTTCAACGATCCTGAATACCTATTATTTGCTCAACACGGGTGGGCTGATACAGGCAATAATATTGGTCGCCTAGTCAAAGCAGCGGTTAATGCTCAGACAGTTAATACTCAAACCAAGGTGATTGTCCCCAGTTTAGGCTTAATTAACACCTTGATTCGCCTAGAACCCCTGGTGAAGCGGTTAGAACAGATTGCCGCCGAAGCGATCGCCGCCCATCCCCAAAGCCCCATTAAAATAGTCGGACATTCCATGGGGGGGTTAATGTGGTTAGAGGTATTAGACCGTAATCCTCAATGGTGGGATCAGGTTCATTCATTTATTCTCTTGGGTTCTCCTGTAGGGGGTTCCAATGTTGCGCGGATGGTTGACCCTTTAAATCTGGGTATTGGTACCGCCAGAGACTTAGGCAAAAATCGTCGGGCAATAGCAGAAAAGATCGCCCAGCATATTCCTACTTTGTCGGTAGCTAGTGATTTGGGGATGGGGACGGATGGTTTAGTGACTGTAGAAAATACTAAGTTTGACTATGCTAACTGGTTAAAAATCTCGGACATTGCCCATCGTGCGATGAAATACCATCACGACATGATGCCGATCATGCAGGATTTTTGGACAAATCCCCAACTAGGTTTACCACCAGAAAGTACTTTAGCTAATCAATTGATTCAACGTTTACGTAGAGTACCAGGCATGACGGATACTGACTATCGTGATTTTAGGCGATCGCGTATTGTGGTTAGTTTCCCTGGCGATCTTACCCTTCGTACTTGGAAGAACCCTTTAGGCATTAATCATGTTTATTTAGGTCAACAACAGCGAAATCAATCTCAATGTCTTTATGCAGGATATGTAGGCTTATTGCATACCAAGAATCTGCATCGGGCAATTCAGGAAATCCATCCGCTTTGATGTGAATTATGTGAATTAATCTTAATTCAGAATTTTTTCCCTAATTACTTGACAAACCTAGGGAAAAAGTTGCTATACTAAATCCTGTTGCAAATGTTGCAAAGAAAGTGTTGGGGCGTCGCCAAGCGGTAAGGCATCGGTTTTTGGTATCGACATCCCTAGGTTCGAATCCTAGCGCCCCAGTCTTAAAGTAAGTAGTTATAAAGAATCACTGTGACAACCAGTTTAGAGAATTTTGTATCTGTCTACTGGCTGTCTTAATCTGCCTAAGTTAACATGGCGTGAAGTCTTTCCTCATGTTCACCTTATGTTGTCTACTATTTTTGGTGGGTATCGTTGTCAGTTCACTGCCGTACTGGCGGTTGCGCTATTAATAGTGTTCGACAACAATGTCCAGGGTCAGGTAGTAGAGGATAATACTACCAATACTAAAGTTCGGACTAATCAAAACATCTCCGTCATTACAGGGGGAATTCAGTCTGGAACAAATCTGTTTCATAGTTTTCAGCAATTTTCGCTGCTTAGTGGTGAAGTAGCTAACTTCGACCATAGTTTAGAGATCGAGAATATCTTTAGTCGCATTACCGGGGGGACAGCTTCTGAAATCGATGGTTTAATTCAGGCTCAAGGGAATGCTAGTTTATTTCTGCTCAATCCAGCGGGGGTAATTTTTGGTGCCAATGCTCAACTTGATCTTGGCGGTTCTTTGCTTGTCAGCACCGGCGATCGCCTAATTTTTGCCGACGGGACAGAGTTTAGCGCCCTCACCCCCAAAGTCGAGACCTTATTAACTATTAGCGCCCCCATCGGCTTGCAATATGGTTTGCAATCTGGCGCTGGAGGAACCATTGAAATTCTCCCAAATACTAATCGCAATCCCACTAGTAATGGTTTGAATATCAACCCTGGCAATACGTTGGCTTTATTAGGGGGAGATGTATCCATCAATCGCAATAGTTTGAATACTATTGATGCCAATCTTGCCATTGCCAGTGTAGAATCTGGGGCGATCGCCCTACAACCTGATAAAAATGGTTGGCAGTTTGCTTATGACCATGGAACAGAGTTTGGCAATATCGATCTAAGCGATCGCGCCCTGATCAATAGTCGGGGAAAAGTTAGCTTGCAGGGTCAGACAATTAATTTTAATTCTGGCTCAGGAATCCTTGACTTTAATCAACTGAGCAAGACAAAAAGTAGTATTAACCTCCAGGCTTCAGAAAATATTAATCTTGATCGGGGCTTATTGGTAACTCAAGTGGGTTTACGGAGTGACTCAGAAGACGAGGCGATCGCTGACGCGGGAGGGGATATCCTCATCACCGCACCTCAAGTTTCCGTTAGTAACGGCTCCATCATCTCGGCGGGCACTTTAAAAGAGGGGGCGGGGGGCAGCATCACCATTAACGCTGCCGAGCAAGTAAAATTGTTTAGTGAAGAAGATAACAATCCTCCTCTAATTAGCACTTCCACTAGCGGCACTGGTCAAGGAGGGTCGGTCAAAATCAACACAGGACAATTGGTAATGGAAAATGGTAGTCAGATTCAAGCTTTGGCAGGCTCTGGCTCAGGGGGAACAATTACGATCAATGCCAGCAAGTCAGTGGATCTTTCAGGAACGGGAATCTTGCGAGCAAGAGATAAAGATAGCAATACCTCCGAGACTAAATTAGCTAGTGGCTTTGCTGCCTCATCAGGCTTTGCTGGCTTACCCATGGCACAACAACCAGGAGGAGAAAGCGGTAGTCTGAAGATTAACACTCCCAGATTGACTATCGACCAAGGAGCAGAAATATCCGTAAGCAACTATGGATTGGCTAATGCAGGGGACATCAAAATTGCCACTTCTACCCTAAACCTAGACCATGATGGTCAAATTATTGCCAATACAGCATCGGGGGAGGGGGGTTCGATCAAGATCTTGGCAGAGCAGTTAGTTCTTCTAGACCATGGTAGTAAGATCTCTACTACTGCGGCCCAAGATGGCAACGGGGGTAATATTATGCTCAAAACCGAAAATTTAGCTCTCTTAAGTTTCAATCAAATCAGTGCCGATGCTAGCCAGGGAAGTGGCGGAGATGTTTCCATTGATACTCAAGGATTTTTTATTGATCCTAGTAGTCGCATTACCGCTAGTTCGGAAGTCGCACAAAAACAGGGCAGTGTAGCGATTTCCACTTTAGATCTTAATTCTCGATTAGCCACGGATTACATCGAGCAGTCCCCTTTAGAAGCAGAAAGTCAGATTAGCTCTAGCTGTGGTGTAGGTATTGACCTAAACTCCAATCAAATTCGTGACATTGGACGAGGAGGCATTCCCCATAATCCGCTCCAGGAAAATGCTTATGTAGAAATATTAAATGACTGGGGTGTAGATGAGATGCATATCTTGAGTTCAACTAAATTCAATCGAGATACTATCGTCTTAGAAGCACAACCCTTAGTGGAGTTTAATAGCTGGGCAATCAATTCCCAGGGTGTTGTGGAGTTGATCGGCAATACACCGCAAAATCTCTCCCTATCACCATGTCAGGCTAATCCTTCTTAGTAAGTTAATGTCATGCATCCCTTGATTTGTGGAGAGCGGGAAAAGTGATTCAATGGGTTGCGGGGGTTCCCCATTAAATTAATTTACTTCAGACTCTGAGGCAAAGTAATAGTAAAAGTTGTCCCTTGTTCAAAGACGCTTTCTACAGTAATATTCCCCTGATGATTTTCGACAATGGCTTTGGCGATCGCCAATCCTAAACCCGCTCCGGTCGGAGGATCTATAGAGCGTTGAGCAGAACGGGCAGGGTCGCTACGATAAAAACGATCAAAAATATGGGGTAGTACAGTTTCAGGAATTCCCTTACCTTTGTCCTTAACCTTAACCTCTAGCTCATAGGAACTGTGGGTTTCTCGCACTCTAATCGGTTTGTTGGTGGGCTTAACTAAAGCCAATTCCACTTCCACTGAAGCTTCTGCTGCTGACTCCTGATCACTATGCTCGATCGCATTGGCAATCAGATTGGTAAACAAACGAGATAAATAATCCCAGTCTCCTTGAACTGTAAAAATATCCTCTTCATTTAAATTTTCCTCAGCAATTTTTGGTTCCACAATCCGCAAAGAGAGAAATAACCCCTTTTGAGTAGCCGCAATGCGCTGCTCTTCAATGACATCGATCAATAGGGCATCTAAAGGAACAGCTTGCCAGTCTAGTTGGGCAATCCCACTATCGGCACGAGCCAGGAATAATAAATCATTGACTAATCTGCCCAATTTTTGAGTCAAGCGTTCGATAATCTGGAGCTGTCTTTGTTGTAATTGAGGTTCTGCTTCTGGATAGGCTAACGCCATCTGGACATTAGTTTGGATGGTGGCAATGGGATTGCGTAACTCGTGGGAAGCATCGGCAGTGAACTGCTTTAAACTGGCATAAGACACCTGAATCGGCTTCATGGCGATACCTGATAACAACCAACCAATTCCCCAGACTGAGAGGATCATCAAGCTAATCCCAATAATTAAATCCCTGGTTAATTGATTGATCGGCTTAGTCACTTCAAACCAGGGATGACTTACCCGCAAATAGCCCAAAACTCGATGTTCCAATTCCACCCTTTGGACAATCTGACGGACAATGCGATCGCCTGTTAAGTAAACCGTCTCACTAGTTCGATTAGGATGGAGGGGATAATCAATCGGCTGGGCGAAAGTAGACCACAATAATTGCTGCTGAGGATTGAACCATTCCAGATCAATATGGTCATCTTCTAAATCATTAACATTTTGATTAAAGCTAGCATCAACATTTACCCCATATCTACCCTTAGTTTCTGCTAGAGGCTGAATTACCAGGGAACGATCTACTACTTCAATTACATGTTTTAAGGTGTCATCAATGCGATCCACCAAAGTAGTACGGACATAAAAGTATACGCCGATGGCAAATAACAAGAGCAACACTGCCGTTACTGCGGTGTACCACAATGCTAAACGACGACGAGTAGACTGAAATAGTAAGTTCATTTAAGGAAAATTGATTCTTAATTGTTCAATGTTGAATAATGAATAATGAATATGTAAAATATCTCACTGCCAGTATTTAAACAGTATTTAAAATAATGCAAGACTTCCTTCAGAACACTTCCCGCTATCCTCGCTACCTCATTAGTTTTTCCCTCGGCATCTTTTGGTTTTTCCTCCAACAGCTTAAACCCTTTTTTAAAAATCCCGTGACGGCGATCGCCCTGGTGGGTTTCTTTGTCGGTGGTTTTTCCCTGCTCTATCTAACCCTGGAAGCAATGTTGGGTATTGGTTGATTCTAAAATCTTTTCTTCTATAAATTAACGAAAATTCAAGACATGAATAAGGTCGTTGTCGGCTTATCAGGTGGCGTAGACAGTTCCGTCGCTGCGGCTACTCTCCATCATCAAGGTTACGAAGTTATTGGTCTTACCCTCTGGTTAATGAAGGGTAAGGGACAGTGCTGTTCGGAAGGCATGGTGGATGCGGCTCGACTCTGTGAAGAATTGGCAATCCCCCATCACATTGTAGATAGTCGAGATGTTTTTCAAGAACACATCATTGATTATGTGGTTAACGGTTATGAAGCAGGAGTGACCCCTCTACCCTGTTCTCAATGCAACCGTACGGTGAAGTTTACCCCGATGTTGAACTATGCTCGAAAAGAATTAGGGACAGACAAAATTGCCACCGGACATTATGCCAGAATTCAATACAATACCCAAAGCGATCGCTATCAGTTGTTAAGAGCCGTCGACCACAACAAAGATCAATCTTATTTTTTATACGATTTAACTCAAGAACTGTTAGCAGGGTCGGTCTTTCCCTTGGGCAATCAAACTAAAGACGAAACCAGACGCATTGCTGCGGAGTTTGGTTTGGCTACGGCAGAAAAACCCGAAAGCCAGGATTTATGTTTGGTGGAAGCCCATGGTTCCATGCAGACGTTTTTAGACCGCTATATTAACCAAAAAGAAGGGGATATCATCGACATGGCGGGGAATGTCTTGGGTAAACATACCGGCATTCATCACTACACCATTGGACAGCGGAAAGGTCTTGGTATTGCTGCCCCAGAGCCTTTATATGTAGTTAAACTGGATGCGGTAATGAATCGAGTGGTGGTGGGCGATCGCCATGCTGGAGGCAGACTTGAATGTACTGCTGCGAGAATGAATTGGGTATCCATCCTTGAACCCACCACTCCCATCAGCGCCGAAGTTAAAATTCGTTATCGCTCCCCGTCTGTCCCGGCACAGATAATTCCTTTGGGGGATTCTCGGATCAAAATCATGTTTGAAGACCACCAGTTTGGTGTAACTCCAGGACAAGCAGCGGTTTTATATAACGGTGACCTGGTTTTGGGTGGGGGCATTATTGAGATGGCGACAGATTAGCAGATTAGCCAAAAATTGCAATGTTAGAAATATCTATGAGAGAAATCAATTATGGAACGAGGATTGTTATGGCTACCTTTGCTGGGGGCGTTTATTTGGTTAGCCTGGAGTGGTTGGAATGAATATCACAAGCTAGAAGCTTATAAAGTTTGGGCGGCAGATTTTGAGAACGCTAAATTTGATATTTATGCGGTGTTGGGCAGAAAAGAACGTCAAATCACCTGGGGTAAGCCGACCCGCAAAGGCATGGTGGATCTAGCCAGCTTTTCTTTAGATGAGGTGAATCAGATTAATCTTTGGGTGAGCGATCGCCTAATTGATCCTAACTCAGCAAGTCTGCCAAATAAAGGTAAACCCAGTCTAGAATTTGATTTGCAGGATCAAACATCGATTTGCATTCCTTTCACTGATATTGAGTTGGCAACCAAATGGCGTAATTATTTGTGGGCAGCTCGGCAAAATCAGGCGGCGGCGGAAAATAAAACTAGCTAAACTTCCCTACTCCCCAATCCCCTAATTCCCTAACATCATGGTACTCCTGAGCAGAGAGTAGCCGCAGTGGTTCACGGTTTGCAATCCTCTGACTACTCTGCTTGCTTTTAGCTACACGAGCTTCAGGTTGGGATAGTAAGCCAAGATATCATCAGAGGAGAGGGTATCACCCTCCGCTTG
>JBJOPG010000081.1:0-15350 GCA_046050865.1 Cyanobacteriota bacterium | reverse complement strand
CTTTCGAGAAATTCCTGCTATCCTGGCTGCTTTTTCCCGGCTAGATATTGCTCCTGATTTAATTCTCTGTGATGGTCAAGGCTACGCCCATCCCCGTCGCTTTGGTTTGGCGTGTCATCTAGGAGTGTTACTAAATATTCCCACTATTGGGGTAGCAAAGTCTCTTTTGGTTGGTCAACATGAAGCTGTTCCTCTAACTAAAGGTAGCTGGCAGCCTTTGCTAGACAAAGGGGAGACGATTGGAGCAGTATTGCGATCGCGCACCAAAGTTAAACCAATTTATGTTTCCCTGGGACATCGGATTAGCCTCCCCACCGCCATTGTCTACACCATGGGTTGCCTCACTAAATATCGTCTCCCCGAAACCACTCGCTGGGCGGACAAACTTGTTATTGATGGTCAAATCCGCTGCCACATCATCAATGATACCTACTCTCTCAGGAGTTCCCCCTGGCTCTAGATAAAAAACATTCGCTAGAGTATTGCCATTCCCCCCAGCAAAGAAAGAGAGTTTATATGAGCTGCGATCGCCTTTTAATTGAATCTTGTCTTGAGTCGGATCAAAGTCTCTAATTAAACCATAGTCGGTGGAACCTTCGGTCTGGGCATTGCGATCGCTATAGTAGATTCGCTCCCTATCTCCCAGAATGAACAGATCTCGTCCACCGCCACCAATTAAAGTGTCCTGTTCTCCAAGTTGCAGGGCAGTATCATTAGGATTGGTACCATTGAGGGTATCGTTACCGATTCCGCCTTCCAAGAGGTCATTATCTGTCCCTCCTAAGAGCAGGTCATCCCCCACATCTCCCAGAAGTCGGTCTTGATTATTGCCTCCATCCAAGAGATCATTTCCTGCGGCACCAAAGAGAGTATCGTTGTTGTTACCACCGTTAACGGTATCGTTCCCACTGTCCCCAAAGAGAGAATCCCCGCCCCCTTCTCCTGAGAGGGAATCATTGCCATCTCCCCCTGAGAGGGTATCATCACCACTATTTCCGGAGATTTGATCGTTTAATACGCCCCCTGAAATTTTGTCATTATAGGGTGTTGCACCACCGATGACATTGAACACGGGAGATGGTGCATCATTAGGTAAAAAGACAAAGGCACTGTTGGTTAAAGCCAAACTGGGAGAAACGTTTTTTAGAATCCCCACTCGTTCAGGAGTCGCCCCAGGCTGTAGATAGAAGATATTTGCCAGGGTAATACCCTGGGCATCATTAAAGAAAGACAGACGATATAAACTGCGATCGCCTTTTAACTGAATCTTGTCTTGAGCAGGGTCAAAGTCTCTAATTAAACCATAGTCGGTGGAACCTTCGGTCTGGGCATTGCGATCGTCATAGTAGACCTGATTTTTATCTCCCAGAATAAATAGATCTGTTCCTTCTCCTCCAGTGAGAGTATCTTGTTCACCTAATTGCACTCCACGGTTATTCGGGTCAACACCCCAGAGGGTATCATTCCCCACTCCTCCTTCCAGGGAATCGTTATCAGTGCCTCCCACTAGGCGATCATTCCCCTCCTCTCCCACCAGTCGGTCTTGATTGTTGCCGCCATTGAGGATGTCTGCCGCCGCACCACCCAACAGGGTATCGTTATTATCACCGCCGATTAAGGAATCAGTGCCATTGCCCCCCAACAGAGAATCTCCGCCGCCATCTCCCCAAAGTGAATCATTACCATCTCCTCCTGAGATGGTATCGTCTCCACTATCTCCATAAATTTGGTCGTTTTGATCGGTTCCAGTTAAACGATCGCTATAGGGTGTCCCGCGTTGAATTGGTGGTTTGGGTGTACCATAAATCACATAGGCAGTACCTGCTTCGGTAGACCCATTGCTCAAATCCACTCCAGGGGCACTAATCACTAGGTCATCCGCACCATCGCCGTTGAGATCGCCACCACTACTCACCGCACCACCCAGGAGATCTTCACTACTAAGTCCTGAAATTTTCTGCCCAGCACTATTGCTGAGATTAGCCAAATTCACTTGGGGGGTAAAACCATTGCGATCGCCAAAGATCAGATAGACTTCCCCCTTACCTTTCCCTGCTCTACTTGCCCCCACCAGTAAATCGCTAATACCATCACCATTAAAATCCCCTGCACTAACAGCATTGCCTAAACCGTCTCCTGGGTTGATTCCCCCCAGGCTAAAACCGTTCTTGCCGTTGAGACTATTGAGGTCAATCTGATTGCCAAATCCCCCCTGACGACCAAACAAAACGTAAGCCTGTCCTTCCTTCGTGTATTCTCCACTAGTGGAGGCATTGACAGCACCCAAAATCAGATCATCAATACCGTCACCATTGAGATCCCCAGCACTAGAAACTGCCGTCCCCAAATTATCTTCCAGCCCAGTTCCTGAAATCGTCAGGCGATCGCTAACACTGAAACGAGAATTAAAACCGCTTTTGCTACCATAAACAAGATAAACTTCTCCCCGTTGATCGCTGTCGCCATTGGCAAAGGGACTGGTTAAAGCATTTCCCCCATTGGCAGCACCAATTACCAGATCGTCAACACCATCACCATTGATGTCCCCAACATTACTCAAGGCACTGCCTAAGCTATCATTGGCATCCTTACCATCCACGATAAAACCATTGCTACCGTTCAAATTAAAAAGATTAATGCGAGTCTCAAAGCCCTTTTTGCTGCCAAAAACCACATAAACTTCTCCTCGGCGATCGCTAGCAGTAGAACCTTGGGCATTGGTAACTGCTTTTCCTCCCCCTATGGCACTCACCACAAGGTCATCAATGCCATCACCATTGAGGTCTCCCCCACTAGTAACCGCTGACCCTAAGAGGTCTGAAGCGTCGATACCCTTAAGGATAAAACCATTACTGCCATTTAACGATTGCAGGTTGAAGTTAGCACCCAAGCCCTGCCTCTGACCAAAAATCACATAAGCTTCACCATTACTTTCACTGTAGGTATAGTTCCCGTACTTCGTATTGAGTCCCGCACCAGGGGCACCCAAAACCAAATCATCAATGCCATCACCATTGAGATCTCCCGCCCCAACTGAACTACCCAATTGATAGGCAGCGTCCAGACCCGAAACTGTAAAACCATTGCTACCATTAAGATTATTCAGATTGTTGGTCGGATTCTTGCCCTTGGGTGTTCCAAAAACCACATAAGCTTTACCACGGAGATCGCTGTCATAATAGCTATTGGGGTTAGTACTAGGTATCCCTGCATTAGGAGCAGTCACTACTAGATCCTCAATGCCATCATCATTGAGATCTGCCGAGCTATCTATGACTTCCCCTAAGCGATCGCCTTTTGCCTGACCAGGAATGATCAAACCATTATTTCCATTATTTAGATCTACTAGAGAGATAGCCAAGATGTTGCCTCCTAAATCAATTTTTGCCAGTAATTGGTAATTGTCACTGTTTTAGGCGACAAATGTCTATTTGTGTAGCTATTGAAGTTTACAAGTAGCTATCAACGGTTTCATTTTGCCTATATAGTACGAAAACATAGGAAACCAGACTTTAACTTACCAATACCTCAAATTTTAATCGAAAATCCGAACAAAGCCCAAATAAAGCTTTTAATTTAGTTTACAGTAATAATATTGAGCAACTCTGATCATGAAATATCAAGTCGTTTACGACAGCAAGTGTAACCTCTGTAGCAATTTTGCCCAGCTACTCAAGCAATTTGACCGCGCACAAACTTTCAGCTATATTTCAATGCAGGATCAAATAGCTCTAGCTGATTATGGTATTACCTCCACAGATTGCGAAGCAGGAATGATCTTAATCGAGATTAATAACCCGACTAAAAGATGGCAGGGTAGCGAGGCAGCGGAAGAAATTGCTCGCTTATTACCTTTAGGATCAGCTTTTGTAGCTGCTTATCGAGCTATTCCAGGCATGAAATGGCTAGGCGATCGCAGTTATGAACAAATCCGTGACCATCGTTACGAATGGTTTGGTGAACGCCAAAACTCCGACCCCATTTGACCCTATTTAAATAAAAATCTATTTAAATTAATGATTCCTCAACAGTTTATTGGTTCAGAAGCCCAGACTACCTACCACCAATCAAAGGTAGTTATCTTGCCCATTCCCTATGAGAAAACCACTACCTATCGCAAAGGGTGCCAAGACGGGCCGGCAGCTATTATTACCGCCTCCGAACAGTTAGAAGCTTATGATCTTGAGTTAGAGCAAGAAGTCTGTCAGCAGATCGGAATTTTCACCACCGAAGCGATCGCCAATACAAAAGTCAATCCTGCTCTAGAGCCGGAAGCGATGATGGAGATTGTCAGCAGCAGAATGTCGGAGTTGATTACAGACGGGAAGTTTGTCATTGCTTTAGGGGGCGAACACAGTATTACCGCGGCGATCGTTACCGCCTATCAACAGCAGTTAAGCCAGCCCTTTACCGTCATTCAAATTGATGCCCATGGAGACATGCGTCATAGTTACGAAGGTTCGATTTATAATCACGCTTGTGTCATGCGTCGGGTGCTGGACATGGGGCTGCCCACTCTCCCCGTTGGTATTCGCAGTATTTGTTTAGAAGAAGCAGATTTAATTAAACAACAGCAAATTCCTGTAGTTTGGGCTAGAGATATTTATCAAAATTCCAATTGGATTGAGGAGGCGATCGCTTTAATCACTACGGAAAAAGTTTTTATCACCGTCGACCTTGATGGCTTAGACCCCAGTTCCATGCCTGGGGTGGGAACTCCTGAACCTGGAGGTTTAAATTGGTATGAGCTAATTAAATTCATGAGGGCGGTCTTCACCCGACATGAGGTAATCGGTTGTGACATTATGGAATTAGCCCCCACTAAAGATTCTGTCGCGTCGGAATTTACTGCTGCCAAACTAGTCTACAAATTGATTGCTTATTCCCAATTGCCGTAATTAATGCTCTTGAAAAGAGGCAATTGAAATGATCCAACTCACAGTCAAATTAAATTTAAGCTGATAAAATTGGTGTTCGTCAGAGAGACCCCGCCTTCCTAAAGGACATTGTACCCTTGTGGTATACACCTTCGGATATAAAACGACGGGGCTTCTTCTGACTTCGTAAATATGGACTACTATTTTTCGGTTGTTCTATCACTATTACCAACCCTTAACCAACCAGAGCGTTTATGAATACCATAGGTAATTACGCCCCAGATTTTGAAATTCCAGGCATCGATCAAAAGGTATACCACCTGGGTAGCTATCGCCGCGAGTTTAAAGCGATCGCTGTGGTTTTTATGGGGGATACGAAGGAAGTAAACCAATATCTGGATCGTCTCAAGCAAATTCAGACTGATTTTGGAGGACAAAAATTTACCATTATCGGTATTGACTCTAATTATGTTGCTGAACCGATTGCTGAAAGCATCAAAGCAATGCAGCAATATGCCCAAGCAAAACAACTAAACTTTCCCTATTTGAGAGATTCTAACCAAGATGTAGCAAAAGCTTTTAAAGCTACAGTTTTGCCTACTGTTTATTTATTAGATAGTGAAGCCGTAATTCGTTATCAAGGCAGAATCGATGATGGCGGGCAATCAAGCGGACTAGTTAATCATCATTATTTGCGAGATAACGTGGCGGCAATGTTAGCAGAGCGACGTATAGATCTCAACTATGTCGAACCTGTTGGTGGCAAGATTAATTGGCAACCTCAGTAAACCTGAGCCAATCTAGTCAAGTGAACTCTCCTATTTTTATCAACCCTTCAGCAACTGAAAACGCACTTCAGTTTATAATTTGGAGCTTTTTTCATTACTAACGCGCGGAAAGCTGCTATGTTATGGGGAGGTAAATAACAAGCAAGACTGAGGTTTACTTTTCTAGGAATGAGTTACCAGAGGGTTTTATTAAAATTAAGTGGCGAAGCCCTAATGGGCAACTTGGGCTATGGCATCGATCCAGCGGTGGTAGCTGAAATCGCTCAAGAAGTAGCAGATGTCGTGAAAAGTGGCGTGGAATTAGCCATTGTTGTCGGTGGAGGAAATATTTTTCGCGGGATGAAAGCATCTGCGGCGGGAATGGATCGGGCAACAGCGGACTATATTGGTATGATTGCTACGGTGATGAATGCTATGACTTTGCAGGATGCTTTGGAAAGAATTGGCGTTGACAACCGCTTACAAACTGCCATTGCGATGCAAGAAGTAGCGGAACCTTATATTCGTCGTCGTGCGATCCGTCACCTAGAAAGAGGTCGAGTGGTGATCTTTGGTGCTGGTTCAGGAAATCCTTTTTTTACCACCGATACCACTGCTGCCTTAAGAGCGGCAGAAATTGATGCAGAAATTATTTTTAAAGCCACTAAGGTTGATGGCATCTACGATGCAGACCCCGTTAAACATCCTGACGCTCACCGCTATCAAAGTTTGACTTATAATCATGTTTTAGCCAATGATTTAAGAGTCATGGACAGCACGGCGATCGCTCTGTGCAAGGAAAATAACATTCCTATTTTAGTATTCGATTTGTCTGTTAATGGTAATATCATGCGTGCCACCAAAGGTGAATCTGTCGGCACAATTGTAGGAGGAGATTGTGAAGTTATCTGAAGTAAAAGACCGTATGCAAAAGACCGTTGAGGCAACTCAAAGATCTTTTAACACTATTCGTACTGGACGAGCCAGTACTTCTCTCTTGGATCGGGTGATGGTGGACTATTATGGCGCGGAGACTCCTTTGAAATCTCTCGCTAATCTTAGTACCCCTGATGCCACAACTATTATGATCCAACCCTATGATAAAGGCAGTATGGGACTGATTGAAAAGGCGATTTCCATGTCTGATATTGGTCTGACCCCTAATAATGATGGGAGTTTGATTCGCTTAAATATTCCCCCCCTAACGAAAGAACGTCGCCAAGAGTTGGTTAAAACCGCAGGTAAGTTGGCAGAAGAGGGAAAAGTGGGAGTGCGTAATATTCGCCGGGATGCGATCGACGAGGTGCGCACACAGGAGAAAAATAGCGACATTTCCGAGGATGAAGCTCGGGATTTGCAAGATGAAATTCAAAGCGTCACCGATAGCTACAACAAAAAAATTGATGAGCTATTGGCGGTTAAAGAAAAAGACATTATGACTGTCTAAACTCATCTTCTGTTATTTATTTTTGCTCTAAGCGCTGCAAAGATATTTGAGCAGCTTCCTTTACTTGGGGGTGCAAATCTTTGGCGAGAAATTTCAACGCTGAAATACTTTTTTCGGTATTTAAATTGCCCAAAGCTTCCGCAATTCTTTGGCGGATTAACCAATCTTCCGAGGCGACAAAATTTAAAATCTTATCTACTGATTCCACCGCTTTAATTTCTCCTAAGGCAGCGATCGCCGCTTGTTGTAGAATAACCTCCTCACTATCTAGCGCCTCCATTAACAACTCTTTGGCTCTGATATCCTGCAAATTTCCCAAAGAAACCGCAGCACTAAATCTTACTAGCCAGTTGGTATCTTCATAAAATGCCCTCACTAGATGCTCAAAAGCACGGATATCATTCAAATAACCTAAGGCTCCTGCCGCATCTGCCCGAATACCGTAGTCAGGGTCACTTTCCAAGAGATTGATCAAAAGGGGAAAACATTCCGCTGTGGGCTTGATGCCTAAAGCAAAAACCGCCATGGAACGGACGGGTAAGATTTCATCGTTTAAGACCTTTTTAATTAAAGGAACCGCATCTTCTGGGGCAACTTCCCTCAAAGATGTTAAGGCTAACAAACGATCCTTAGTATTAGAACTGTCTAACTGATCCGCAATTTTTTTTAAATCTGGCATTGATATAACAAGTCAATTGTTAAATTGTATAGTATTTCTCTTAGCGGTGACGGTCTTGGATATTCAGGGAATTTCGACAAGTAAGGCGATCGCCTTGCCAATGGAGAGTAGATAGAATTTAAACTAAGGATAATAGCTCTACAGGAAATACTAATACTTCATGAGCAGTCTAATAGAAACCCAAAAAAACCAAATCTTACAAGCTGAAGAACGCCTGAGGCTGGCAATGCTGAGTTCCGATGTCAACACCTTGAATGAACTGCTGGCACCTGAACTAATTTTTACTAACCACCTCGGTCAAGTCCTAGGGAAACAAGATGATCTTAATGCTCATCAATCTGGAACGCTTAAAATACAAGTCTTAAATCCCTCTGAGCAACATATTCAATTGGCGGGCAATATGGCGATCGTAACTGTACGAGTACATTTGGCAGGAAGCTACGCTGGTATGGCATCGGATCATGATTTTCGATTTACTCGTGTTTGGACTCTCTCAAATATTGGTACTTGGCAAATTGTTGCTGCCCACTCCAGTGTCGTGACTCAATAGTGTGTAGTGAAAAAATTTTGGGTTTGCAGGCCAAAGTATAATTTTCATCCTCTTCATCAAAATTAATGAGTAACGGTCGCAAAAAATGCTTATTTCTTTTCGTTCAGACGTATTTGTTTAGCAAAACTATGCTATGGGAAATCGAATCATGAACGAACCAACCAAATTATCTTTAGAACAAGAATTCCATCTCCGCTCCTTTGCCGACGGAGTTGAACAAATGTCTCGGGAACAAGCCTTGGAACATTTGATTTATCTTTATAAACAGATGATGCTCAAGGAAACTCAATATAAAACCATGTTAGCAAAGGCCTGGTTCGGGGATATTGCCTAGAAACATGCCGACAAGCACACAACTTAAACTGAATTCTAGAGCCAAGAATAAGGGGGAGTAGTAAGCTGAAAAGGTCTACCAGATCTAAATTTAGCACTCCCATCCTTCACCTATATATAATTTAGGATAATTACTTGGCAACTAAAATAAGAATGTTTACCTACCTACCTGACTGATTTAACTTAAATTAGCAGAAGATTCGTCAGCGCATTTTCTACAACCATGACCATACCAAGCCTTTTCTTCTTGGGTTGAGTATTTTGATTCTAATAACTTGGTGACATCCTCTATGGTTCCATCTGCTGGCACCCAACCAAGATTGACATCTGGAAAGTCAATTTGACAATTCTCACATTTTTTTTCGGAATAAAAACGAATCGGACACCAAAAGGACTCGACATTACGCAGCATTTCTGTTCCTAGAGACCAAACACCAGTCATCCAATCACAATACAAGCACCAGATTAAATCGTACCCCACTAATCCTGTAAACTTTTGTCGCGAAACGTTCACCCATTCTTTAGAGTCGTATCGAGGCAGTTTTACTAACTTGGTTAAAGGAGGATAAACAACTACTTCCGCCAAACGAACTACCCAAAAGAGAGGAATAGCTAAAGCGGTAATCCAAAGTGCTAAATGATTTTGCCAAGCACCGACAATACTACTCATTTGATGATAAATTTTAGCTTGTTTTCTGGCTTCTCTATGGGTTAATTCATGGAACATAATCCAGAGCCATAGAGAACTTAACTCTGCTAATAAGGCAATCCCTAAGCCTAGCCATCCTGATAAAAACATCCCTACGGCAATAGGTAGCAACATGAAGTAAGCTAGTGCTAAATCTATCCCTGGTGCAGCACAAAACCAATCAGAAAATTTTTTCCCTATTAAACCTAAATGAGGAACTAAGTGTAGGAAAACTACTCCAACAATTAATAATACTGTTAGATAGATATAGATAAATAGTAATTGATTCATCTCAATATTCATTTTTTGGATTTGCTCTCAAAATCTCTGATACTGAATGTAAATCTAATTTAATAATCTGAAAATTTAAATAATGAAACTATTCGTTTTTTACCTGCTACTCACGCTAGTAGTTAAATATGAGGAAATTGTGGGGATGATCTAAAATAAACACTCTATTTTGCTTTTTACAGAAAAACCGATACATTAGTTAGTTATTCAGATGTGGAAAGAGATTGCTCAAGCTATTAGCCAAGAAACAGGAAAACAATTTGCGATCGCCAATCGTAAATCCATCAGCGGTGGCTGCATTAACCAAGGTTATCAAGTCAGTAGTCAAGATAGAACCTATTTCGTCAAATTAAATGATGCCTCTCAGGTGGAAATGTTTGCCGCAGAAGCTTTGGGGTTACAGCAAATGTACGCTACTCAGACCATTACTGTCCCACAGCCAATTTGCTGGGGAACAGCAGGCAATTCTAGTTTTATTGTGCTGCAATGGTTAGATTTAGGAGCTGGCAGTAATTCAAGTTGGACAGCAATGGGACATCAGTTGGCAGCCATGCACAGAGCAGTCTCGAATCAAGGTTTTGGCTGGTCGCGGAATAATACCATTGGTTCTACGCCCCAAATCAATACCTGGATGAATAATTGGGCAGATTTTTTTGCCGAACAGCGGATTGGTTTTCAATTAAAGCTAGCTCAACGTTGTGGGAGTAGTTTTCCTGAGACAAATCGCGTAGTTGATGCGGTGAGAGAGCAGCTTGCAAATCGACAACCTCAAGCCTCCTTACTGCACGGCGATCTGTGGTCAGGCAATGGGGCAATTGGCAGCGATGGCGCACCAATTATTTTTGACCCTGCCACCTATTATGGCGATCGCGAAACGGATCTAGCGATGACAGAACTCTTTGGTGGGTTTCCCGCGGCTTTTTATGATGGTTATAACGAAGCTTGGTCATTAGACAGGGGCTATAGCCAAAGAAAAAGTATCTATAATCTGTATCATATTTTAAACCACTTCAATTTGTTTGGTGGTGGATACGCGAATCAAGCTAGGACAATCATTCAACAGTTAATTTCCTAATAATTTTCTGGCTTAAAGATATCCGAAATATCCAAAAAAAAAGCATCTAGATCATAGATGCTTACTCAATAGACTATTGAAACCGTTTTAAGAATTAATATATTTTCCGAACAATAAAATTAACTATACGTAATTTGAATATTTAATCTGGATTAGTAAGATTAGCCGACTTTCATGCCACTTGATGTTCTAACATCGTACCTAGCTGCTCGATGCCCTTGTGTAAGTGTCTAGTAACAGTCATGGGACTAATACCAATATGTTTAGCGGCTTCTTTACGAGGTAAATCCCAAAGAAAGACACATTCGATCGCCGCTTTGGTTTTATCTTCTAGTTGGTTCATCGCTCTTTGAAGCTGAAGCTTATCGTCTTCTAGTTTACGCTGTTTCAAATAGTTCGGGTCAGCGATCGTGTCACCAAAAGTAATTGATGAATCTAGAGAATTATTCACCACGGCATCTAAACTAATTGGCAGACGATTTTGTAAAGCTAACTGACATTCACTCCACTCTTCTAAGGGAATACCCAACTCAGCAGCCAGTTCATTATCTTTCGGTAAACGCCCTAGTTTTTCAATTAAATCCTTACGTAGCTTTTTCCCCCTAGTATAAAGTTCTTGCCATCGACGGGGAATCCGCATCATGCTACCTTTATCTCTCAAGTAATGGAGCATTTCTCCGCGAATATAAGGGATCGCAAAGGAACTAAATGCTGCTCCCTGCAAAGGATCAAATCTTTCGATCGCTCTAATCAAACCTAAGTAACCAATCTGTTCCAAATCTTCGTAGGGTTCGGCACATTTGCGACAAATTTGATGTGCTACCTTTCTAACTAAACCTACGTTTAATTCAACTAATTTATTGCGTAATTCTAAAGAGGGGTTGCGATAGTAATTTTGTAATAATTCCATGCAACGATAACTAAGAGTTTGAGTAGCCATAACAAAAAGTTTTTGGGATCAACAATCTATTTATGTGAATCTAAATCTCATTTTCTGTTGAGAGTAGAAACTGCACCATAGTTGTTTCACGGAAAAACTTAATCAAGTTTTGATATTATCCGAACAAATACGCATCCTAAATTTAGCTATCTACTAGTAATTCCAGTTGAGCAAATACTTATTTGCATCTAATCCAACAAGCACTTCCTTGAGCTAAAACCCTTATATGGCAACAATCTGATTTTTAGTAATTAATAATTCTATTAGTGAAAATGCTGATAGTTTTCCCACTTATTTCAATTTTATTGGTAAAGTAAAAAATAAGAATTGACAGCTCAATTTAAACAAAAACAGGGATAGTAATTACTATCCCTGAAGTACAAAAAATAAAAAGATTAAAGATTTAGTGAAATTTAGATTAAATTATAGTTTTTGCAATTCTGCCGCTAAAATCTCAATAGTTGTCCGAAGCTGAGTTTCAGTATGATTGCAGGTAATAAAAAACCTGAGCCTGGAAGCATTTTGGGGTACTGAAGGATAAATCATAAATGGCACATTAATGCCTTTTTTAAACATATTCTGGGATAGCTGAATCGATTTGAGGGAGTCGCCGACAATGATCGAAACCACAGGAGAATCCTGACTTACCCCAGTATCCAACCCATGATCTTGAGCTAAGTCTAAAAACAATTTTGCTCTGGCTTGAAGAGTGGTCGCCCTCTCTGGTTCAGCTTTCAATACTCTGATGGCAGCTAGGGTCGCCGCCGCATTGGGAGGAGATATACCGACGCTAAACACAAAACCTGGAGCAGTATATTTAAGATACTCGACTAAAGCCGCAGAACCAGCAATATAACCTCCACAGCTGGCAAAAGACTTACTCAGGGTTCCCATCCACAAATCAATATCATTGGGGTCAAGATTGTAGTATTCGCTGATGCCTCGACCAGTTTTGCCGATCGCCCCAATGGAATGGGCCTCATCCACCATCAGGAAGGTTTTGTATTTCTGTTTTAGCTCAATTATGGGGGGCAGGTTAGCTATATCACCATCGGTACTGTAAACTCCTTCAATCACAATTAAAACTCTTTGATAACGATGACGGCGATCGCTCAGAATTTTCTCTAAAGCCTCCACATCGTTATGGGGAAATGCCACGAGGCTAGCGCCAGAGAGAAAACAGCCCTGAAGAATACTATTATGACTTAAAGCGTCATAGATCACGAGGTCTCCCTTGCCGAACAAATGACCAATGGTGGTGACATTAGTAGCGTGTCCACCCACCAGCACAATACAGTCCTCAACACCAATAAAATCTGCTAGTTCTCGCTCCAATTCTTGGTGTAAAGGTTTTTCTCCCGAGATTAAACGGCTGGCACAGGCAGAAGTGCCATATTTATCGGTGGCATCCTTGGCAGCTTGGGTTACTTGGGGATCGCCGCACATGCCAATGTAGTTATAAGTAGCAAAATTAATCAGTTCGCGACCACCAACGGTAGTACGATCGTTAACTATGCCTTCTTGGGGGACAAAAAAAGGATTGCCATTGCCTAAACTAGCAACCTGTTCCCGTTGAGCTAAGAGTTTTTTATACTCAGGAAATTCGTTAAATTGATAATTTTCGACTGGAATATTGGTGATAGAATCAACATCAAAGCTTGAGGTCGCTGGTAAGACCGCTGTGTCAGCCTGGGTCGTAGACAAGTTTCCCTGAGCCAAATGTTGAGCAAGAGCCTCAATGTTTTGATATTCCCACAAGAGGGTAGGGGGTAGACGACAACTCAGATAATCTTCTAGATCTCCTGAGAGATTGATTGCCTCAGCCGATTCCAGACCATATTCCTCAAAATCTTGTCCGACATCAATTTGATTCGGTTCAATCTCTAACACTTCTGCTAGCTTATCAATTAACCAACCTTGTATTGCTTCAGCTTTTGCTGTAGTGCTTAACACAGGTGATTGACTGTTATGGTTAGCAGAAACATTGGTGCTGTCTTTGCCGTTTAAAGTTTCGTTGAATAGTGTCATTGTATACTCCTACACCACTAAATTAAGAATTCACTGAGGAGAAATCTATCCCCAATTGAGCAGAAAAATCCAGGGGGTCGTTAAATCTCCTGGTCTAGCCGACACCTTCCAGACCATAATGATCGCAAATAATCCCGTACGATGGTTATTTTGCCATGAACCCCCACCAAAATACCAGGGTATTCAGCAGGGGTTAGTTCTAGTTGCTTATTTGGCAATCTTAAGATAATGGCGACCTCTCTTCCTGTTATAAATAAACAAATCTATTGAATAATAGATCGAATTTATAACAAACTCGGGGAGATCGCCAGTAATTCTCGAAAATATCTGCTCAGTTTAGCTAGCTACATACTCTCTAACGTAGTTTCTGCGTCTTCTGAGTTGGGCTAAAGCTTGATGCTCTAGTTGCCTTACTCGCTCGCGACTGATGCTCATTCTCTGACCAATTTTTGCTAGAGAAAGCTCATTGCCATCCTCTAAACCAAACCGTAGAGCAATGACCTCTTGTTGCTGAGGAGACAAGTCTGCCATCAGACTATACAAATCTTGGCGCAATAGCTGTTGAGTAGCATAGTGATCGGGAGAAACTCCTTCATCCTCCAGTAATTCTGACAACTCGGTGTCTTGGTTCTCCCCCACCCGCACATCTAGGGAGATCGGCTGACGAGCAATACTTAGGTACTCACGAATTTGCTCTGGTTTGAGATCTAATTCTTGAGCAATTTCTGCTACCTCAGCACTCCGCCCCAGCTTTTGGGCTAACTCTCTTTGAGTTTTCTTAATTTTATTGAGCTTTTCGGTAATGTGAATTGGTAAGCGAATGGTACGAGCCTGCTGGGCGATCGCTCTTGTGATTGCCTGACGAATCCACCAGTAGGCATAGGTGGAAAACTTGTATCCTCTGGTGGGGTCAAATTTTTCTACACCCCTTTCTAAACCAAGACTACCTTCTTGAATCAGATCGAGAAATTCCATATTGCGTTTTTGGTATTTTTTGGCGATCGCCACTACTAAACGCAGGTTTGCCTCGATCATCTTTTGCTTGGCTCTTTCACCTTGTTTAATGATCCTGTTAAGTTCAATTTCACTCAGTTGGACATGATCTGCCCACTCCTTCAGGCTGAGTTCGCTTCCTAACTCTTCTTTTTCAGCTAACAGGGTCATCATTCTCTGCACTTGCTTCCCGTAAACAATTTCTTGTTCGTGGGTTAATAAAGGCACCCGACCGATTTCATGCAAATAGGTTCTTACCATATCTGCTGAATAGGTTCCTTTAACGGTTGTTTTGGCAATGTTAGCTTTAGGCATTTGTACAGTTATGACTCCTTATAAACGTCAAAAGTCAGCGATACTTCTAAATTAATTTACTTAATAATCCGACTGTGGGTTTAGACGCTGAAGTGGCAACAAAGGTTCAACTCAATTCTTTAAAATTGTTTATCTGAGTAAAGATCACAGTGCTGCTACTACTCTTATATGATGCCTTGAAGAGATGTATGCATCTACGTAGTTATCAGGTGGATTGCCGAACTCTAGAAGTAGTATTGATCGAAAACTGGTGCACCAAAGCTAGCCCCTCGGGACTAGCTAATATACTTGACATCTCATTAGATTGAGATTGTCTACAGGTTACTTACAGTCCATAAAGCCACATGATTAAGACAGGAGTAACAAT
>JBJOPG010000080.1:0-15019 GCA_046050865.1 Cyanobacteriota bacterium | reverse complement strand
TTGACAATTGAAGCAGATTTTCTGAACTCTATTACTTAAAACAAATATGCAGGAATCAGCCGAATGTCTTAAGGTCAATTTTGTCAAAGACAGAGAAGCTGCCTATCAGCGTATTTATCAGCGATCGCCAATTGTTTCTAGTCACGCTGTCGGTTGGCAGAATTTGGGTATTGCCTATGATTGGTATCCTCCAGGAGGAATGCCAAAAGTTTTATCTCAGCAGCATGGTATTGGCATTTTTACCGATGTACCATCTCCAGCTATCACAGAAAGACAAATTGATGGGCGTTTAAAAGAAGAACAAGTCGTGCAAGGCAGTTGCGTTATTGTTCCAGCAAATACTAGCCAGCAGGCAGAATGGAATAAAGAAAGTGGGGCATTAACAATCGCGATTGATCCGACGATTTTTGCTCAAACTATTTATGAAGTAGTTAATCCTGATTCGATTGAACTTCTTCCCCAGTTTGCAACTCCTGACCCCCTTATTTACCAGCTTGGAGTAGCACTTAAATCCGCTTTAACCAAACATGATAACAGCAGTCGTCTTTACGCGGAGACGTTAGTTAATACACTCATTCTGCATTTATTAGAGCATTACACCACCACACGCCCCAACTTACGGGAATGTATAGCAGGACAATTACCGCAATACAAGTTACAGCAGGTAATTGACTATATTAATGCCTATCTCGATCGCGATCTTAGCCTCCAAGAATTGTCTAATTTGGTGCAAATGAGTCCTCATTATTTTTCCCAGCTTTTTAAACAAAGTACGGGCATTACTCCCCATCAATATGTGATTTGTTGTCGTATTGAACGAGCTAAAGACTTAATGAGGCAGGGTAAATTATCTATTGCTGAGATTGCAACTCAAGTAGGTTTTGTTGATCAAAGTCATCTTCATCGTCATTTTAAGCGTTTGGTGGGTGTTACGCCTAAAACTTTTTTACAGGAGTTTTATTACAAAGGAAAATAAAGTAAATTTGTACTAACAAAATTTTTGCCATAAAATGTGTGTCATGTAACGATTAGCAGAATAAAAAAATTAAACACTATGAACCTTGCTAATATTTCGGAAATACAGACGTTAAAGCAGCTTAATATTGCTGAAGAAACTAGCGAAAGTGAAGCAGAAAAATCAATACGATTTTTGGGAACGTTTAATCAATGTAGGTACGGGATGGTCAATTTTATTGGGGAAACGCCTTGGGAACTTCATCCTGATGACGAATATCTACAAGTTATTGAAGGTAATGTTGAAGTTACACTTTTCGCCTTAGAAAACCCAACTGAAATATCTCTTTCTACAGGAGATGTATTCATAGTTCCTAAAAAAGTCTGGCATCGACAATTTTCTCACAATGGAGTTAAGCTTTTGTTCATTACTTCTTCTGAGGGAAATCAACACTCAACAGCAGATAATCCCAGTTAATGAATTTGCAGAAAGTGTTCTCTTTGCAGAAAAATCAACTTAATTAAACTTCAAGACAATTAATATGACCTTCACTTCGATATTGAAGAATTTTGCGATCGCGAGTTAATAAGATTAAATAGACTCTATAAAGCAGTTAGGATGCCAACAATTCTAAGAATAGGTGCATATCGTTTTTACTTTTATAGTCACGAGCCAAACGAACCACCTCATGTTCACATAGATAGAGATAATCTTTCAGCTAAATTTTGGTTAGAGTCGGTAGCTTTAGCCAAAAATATTGGATTTAGAGGCATGGAATGAGTATTTCATTAATTAGAACGGATGAAAGAGTTCAAAATGTGTACTTTACAGAAGATACTATTAGTGTCGATATGATGGATGGCAGAACTATTACTGTTCCTTTAGTTTGGTACCCCAGACTATTAGCTGCTAAACACGAACAAAGGGAAAAATGGACAGTTTGCGGTGGTGGTTATGGTATCCACTGGGAAGAAATAAACGAAGATTTAAGTACAGAGGGACTATTAAGAGGCGCACCAGCACCCCGTAGTCAGTTTCAAGCTAGCAATTAAACAAGAGAATAAGTGTTTTTTTGATTAAATCCCATACGATTAAAGATTATAGAAAGACAAGGTAGGTATAGCGATCGCCCTGTACTATTTAAAAACAATTACACTTAGATATATCAGCAGATTTTTATTAAAAAGTGATCTTGAATGAGTAATCCGATTATTGAAACTGATTTAGCTGAAATACTAGGGCAAATTAATCAAAAGCTCGACAAACTCTCAGAAGAAGTCACAGGGTTGAAAACTGAGGTAAAAGTAGGTTTTGCAGAAGTTAAAGGGGAAATTAAAGCTCTAGATGCTCAAGTAGAACAATTAGACAAAAGAATAAGTAACTCGGAATTTACTAATCGCGGAATACTAATTGGCATTGTAGTAATTATTTTGGGTGGTGCTGCCAAGTTTTTTGGACTGGCGGGAAATTAGATCACGTTAACCAAAGCAACTACTTAGTTAATATGTCTTAAATACCACAAAATAAGGGTGAATTTTATCCTTGTGTTAACATTCAATTGAAACGGTCATAAGTTGGGTTGAAAATTATGGTGAGCAGTCATAGCTGACAGATCATAATTGCTCACCGAGGGAAAATTGACGTTTAGCTCTGGAGATTAGCTGTATGGTTGCTTCTCAGTCCAAAATTGGAATTATTGGTGCAGGATCGTCAGGTTTATATTTAGGAATTTTATTAACTCAACAAGGATATCAAGTAGATATCTTTGAAAAGTCCCCTGATATTCGCACAGATGGTTGTGGAATACTATTAGTTACTAGTGGTATGGAAGCGCTCCAAACAGGAAACTCCGAACTGTGTCAAAAAATCATGGCTGCTGGAGTTAAAGTCAGTAACTTTGAATTTCGCAATCTCAAAGGCAACTTAGTTAATTCTAGCTCTCCTGAATATTCAGCTGATGAATTGCCAGGAATGCTGATACATCGTAAGGCAATTTTAAACACGCTGCTAGAATTTTTACCTTCAGAATGTCTGCATCTCAATGCTGAATTTCAATCCATTACTCAAACGGAAGCAGGGGTAACAGTTGCTTTCCAAGATGGAACTCAATGGCAGGGAGATTTATTAGTTGGTGCTGATGGTCTATATTCTCAAGTGAGAGAATATGTGGTTCCCGATGTCAAACCATTTTACTTAGGAGATTTAGTTTGGCGAGGGGTAGTCAAAGATGACACTTTTTGCACCGATGGTAATTTTATTGTCTATGTTCGTGGTCGCGGAATTTATGCCAATTTCTTCGATCTTGGTCATGGTTTAACTCACTGGGGATTTTTTGTTGAACAAGAACAAGCATCAATGCGGGCAGACTTGACACCAATTCCCCCCACAGAACTTGCCAAACTGCCCATCAATCCCAGAACAGTAATTGAGTCTACCCCAGCAGAACAAATGGTAACTCGCTATTCTTACGATATCGATCCTTTACCCCAACTGTATCAAGGCAGGATTTTGTTAATCGGCGATGCTGCTCATGCTAAAAGTCCCACTCGTGCTAGAGGTATGACTTCTGGGTTTGAAGATAGTTTAGCTTTATCCCGAATTTTGCCTTCTAGTCAGGATATTGCCGAAGCTTTGGCTCAATTTGAAACAGAACGAAAACCGATTGTACATGAGTATCAGCTTACTAGTCGTAAGCAAAGTTTGACTATTGGGCGACTTCATAAAAAAAGCGCAGCGTAGTACTCTTACTAGTTAAATACTTGACAGCTTATGACATTATCAACAGGAACTCCATTTTTTCTGACCGCTGAAACATCAGTATTAAATCTTCCTCAGATTAGCTACGATGAATTTAATGTTCCCCTGGCTTTCTTGCGTAATTGTGGCACTTGGGAAGGAACAGCTAGACGAGTTGATCAGACAGGCAAATTAATTGACGAACATTTAGTCAGAGTCAAGATTGAGGTTGAAAAAACACAGTACGTCCAGACTAACACTGTCAGAATTAATACTCCTAGAGAGGTAACTGCTCAATATTACGGCAGTTTTCAAGACAATAAGCTGGTTTTTCCCTTAACAGATGAGGTTTATACCTTGGGAGGAGAAAAGGCGACAGGTTTCTCGGGAATTGCTTGGGCAATCACCGATGACATGATTGTGTATCGTGGCAGTCGAACTGTCCAAGGTTGTAAGACTTATTACAATGAGCTAATTACTTTGATTGACCCAGAACATCGAATCCGCACAACACAGCTTTTTGAAGATGGAGTCTATAAACTCGTGACCATGATTGAAGAAACAAAATCTACGGCATTGCTGAATCCTGACAAGTAGTTTTCAAATAATTTTCAACGCCACAAAAGTACACTAGCTATAGCTAAAGTCTTTGTATGGGCAATTGTCACTGCCGTTACTATGTTTTGCTCCTTAAACCAGTTTGCTAGACCTCGATGGAGTAGTATTGTAGGCTGACCATTAATATGATGACGAATTTCTAAATCTAAATAGTTGAAATCAGAGTTGAAATCAGAAAACTCCAATTTATGCTTAATAGCTTTGACAAAAGCTTGTTTGGCACACCACAAACCAGCCGTTGACAGTAGGGGGGTTGGCTTTTTTTTGCAGTAGTTTTGTTCGTAAGCTGAGAATAAGCTAGATTTGCTTAGTAGCGATCGCAATTCGTCTTGTTCTATGAAGTATATTTCTTGTTCGATAGAAATTACCTGAGAAAAATTAGTCATGTTTGTTTATTTGCGCTTAGCCTAGTATATTGTCAAGACTTACAATTATTGGTTTTTCTTTAAACTAAACCCTGAAATAACATTGATTCGATTTCTAGGGATTCTTTGTTGTTGCTCTTAGCAAAAGTTAGCAGTTCTTGTTGAATAGTTTGTTTAACTACAGGACTTACATGAGAGCTAGCATTGAGACAATCTAGCAGAAGTAGATTTGCTTGATAATACTCTTTAAGCGCTTTTTGCTGCTGGCGATCGAACTGCCATTGATAATTGATATTGCGATACTTGATTGCCACAGAGTTAAGGTTATTTGACCAATCTTTTCCCTGTTTGTGCCACCACAGCCAAAACTGAGCCTCGTTCTCTTCTGCTGAAGGAAGCTTTTGTACTATTGCTTGAAGTTCTTCAGCTAATTCTGGTTGAATTTTTTTTCCATGGGCGATCGCTCTTTTTACTATACGTTTGAGAGTTAAAGCAGGACGTGGTATCGAATCTAAATTGTGTATTATGTTGGAAGCATGACACAAGCTGAGGTCTAATACCAAATCGGCATGAGAATTAATCATACGGCTAAAGTTAGGATTGAGACTTAAAGCTAAACTAAAATTGCTGCCCACATTACCGATAATCTGACTCAATCCCAGCTCAAAATAAAATGCTCTGATTGTTGCTGGCGAACCTTGAACTTTTACTGACTCTACTTTACAGTTAACCCAGTCCATAAAAGTATTTATCTTTGCAGCTTGATCCGCTATTTGGGATTCTATTTGCTGGCTCATCATTTGAAACAGCATGTCTGCTTGAGGCGACATTTCGGCTACTAATAAAAAAATATCGCGCCATCTTTTCTCTGTGATGTGTTTGACCAGATACAGTAACATTGCTGTAGCAACGGAAGAATTTTCTTTAAAAACAAACTTTTTTGCCGTTAAGTATTCCTGAAATGCTAGATGGGAAAATGAATAAACTTTTTTGGCTTGCTCAACCAGCAGTCCATGTTTGGCTTCGATAGATTTAAGTAATTTTTTGCTGTTTGTTTGTGCTTGATGTTCGATATTACTAGCCAGATTATTGAGATAACTACTAATAAACAATTCGAGTTCTGTTTCTTTAAAAAGATATTGTTTCTGCTCAAATGTT
This sequence comes from Cyanobacteriota bacterium, assembly GCA_046050865.1. GTDB lineage: Bacteria > Cyanobacteriota > Cyanobacteriia > Cyanobacteriales > Xenococcaceae > Waterburya. Next base: position 9,187 of record JBJOPG010000080.1, on the reverse strand, counting down.
TGTAAAGCCATAGTACACAGCAATTCCTTTTCTTGCTGTCGAGATAAACTATCCCCTGCATCTCGGTCAATACTACGACTAATATCCCACTGCTTGAACATTATATCTAAGCCCTCTTCATAAATTTCTGAGCGGCTAGAAGGAAAGCCAGCTGATTCATTAAATGAAATACATAGTAAAGTCAATAACAGAGGGTTGGTAGCCAATTCTTGGATCAGAACGTTTTTTCTGAGGCTGCGTAAGAAATTGAAATTTTTAGCAACATCGTGAGGTTCAAACCATTTGGCAGCAAAATTAGTAATTTGCTCGTGCTCAAAATCGGCAATTTCTACTTCAGTAAATTGCTCAAAGTTGCAATATTCTACGCCATGGCGACAACTAATAACGTAGCGATTATGAGGAAACCATTCTGTAAATCGTCGTAGATGCTGACAAATAGCTCGACGGTCTGAGGTTTTAACTTCATCTAATCCATCGATGATGATAAAAAATTTGCCTTGACTCAGCAACTGTCTAAGAGAGCTTGTTTCTAAAGGTCGAGAATCTTTAGTAAACTGCCAAGCAATATAGTCGAGTAAATTTAAAGCTGAATTAGATGCGACAAAGTCCCTAAAAGAAATAAAAATAGGCACCAGTTCGGGTGCAAATTCTCCTGCAATACACTGCAATGCCAAGTGTTTCAAAAACATGGTTTTACCAGCACCAGGCTTGCCCAAGACAATTAATTTGGCATAACGCATTGCCGCTGAACAACCAAATATTTTTTTTGACTTTTGTTGCTGACAATTGAGTTTGATATTAGAAAGATCGATTCTATTTTTAGTCAGGTCTATATCTAGATTATTGAGATTATTATCAACCCCGAGTCGTCTTCTTCCTTTGATTGTTTCACAGACTTGTGTATCGACGTATATATTCTCTAGGGACATGGGACGAGACATATCTAATACTCGCATCGTCCCGCACACTGACATAATTCTAGCTCGAATTTGCGCACGACATTCCATAACTAGAGAATCGACTGCAAAATCAGTATTTTTATCAGTATTTTTACTGGTATCGAGATTGACTGGGGGAATCTTTGCGGTAGACTTTTCTGGCTGTTGAGGAAGCTCCGCTACTTCTTGCCAAGCTAGTTCTAGCTCTTGACAGATTTTATGAAAATTTTCTCTACCTACAGGTTTACCTGCAAAAAAATTCTGGACGGTAGAACGGGAAATTTCTAGCTCTACAGCAAAATCAATTTTAGTGGGAAATCTGAGTATTGCAAGACTTGCTAATTGGACTCCTTCTTTGGACGCTTTTAGCGATCTTTTAGAAATATATTCCATATTATTTGCTTTCCTTCAGTCGTTAATTGGTTAATTTATTTGCGTGCTTTCACTCACTTATCAATCAATTTATAACATTTCAAATCAAAAATGGTAATTAATACTACAAATATAGCCGCTCAATTTAAGTGTAATATAAAACCTTTTAAAAAGTCTAGGGGATTTTAATACTTTGTGCCGAAAAATACCAAAATATATCAATAGATAGTTGATTTTCTAAAGCAATTGTGATGGCCATCAGTTAAATATATTTGAAAGAAGCTAAAACTCTTCTTCAGACTAATATTTAGACAAATTTTTTTTCTATTATTTAATCTTGCTTTAATGTAAAAACTGCTAAATATCACCTAGTATTTTGGTATTTTTTATGATTACCGAATAAAAAAAATGCTCTTCAAGCATAAGTTAAACATAATTTAAACTTAAGGTATATATTCTTTCTACATTCTAAAAAATCTTCTATGTAAAACTGAAATGGTAGTTTTTAGACATCTTTGTCTACTTTTTATTTGCTGACAGCGCTGATTGTTGCTAATCGTTTCCATTGATCTTTTAAGTCATAAATAACAAATTTAGCTAATAGCTAGGGCAAAGCCCTTTACAGCGACTAATCATCAAAAACTTGCGTATAAAAATATACATCATGAGGTGAAATAAATGAACGTAATTTCGGCAGAGCAAACAACCACAATTTCTGTAGATGCAGACTTGGTTACTTTGGTTAACGTTTTTAAAGTCCAGCCAGAAAATCAGCAACAGTTGGTAGATATGTTAATTGAGACCACAGAAGAGGTAATGGGAAAACTACCAGGTTTTATCAGTGCCAACATTCATAAAAGCTTAGACGGAGAATGGGTAACTAACTATGCTCAATGGAAAAGCGTCGAAGACTTCCGTGCCATTTTCCAAAATCCCGAAGCACTCGAACATATGCCCAAAATAGGCGCGATCGCCGAATCCTCTCCCGTACTCTACGAAGTTTGCTACACTAAGCACGCATAATATGACCATAGCTAAACCCAATAAACCCCTCTCCTTAAGACCTGAAGCTAAGAGCAAGGGTATGCCACCGCAGATTATGATGCTGCAAATGATCAATGCTTACCGTCTCTCGCAGAATATCTCGGTAGCAGCCCAACTTGGTATTGCTGATTTGTTAGCAGATAAGCCCCAAGGCGTGATCGAACTGGCAGAAAAAACCGCAACTCATCCCCAATCTCTATATCGACTATTAAGAACTCTCGCTAGCTTTGATATTTTTGCCGAACTAGAAGAGCAGCAATTTCGGCTAACCCCCAGAGCAGCTTTGTTACAATCCGACGTTCCAGGTTCGCTGCGAGGCTATGCTATGGTTATCGGCACCAAGTGGCATTGGCAGATGTGGAAAGACATTCTGTACAGCGTTAAAACGGGCGATTCTGCATTTGAACATCTTCAGGGAATGGGGTTTGAGGATTACTACCAGCAACATCCTGAAGTTGCCGAAACCTTTGATGCAGCTATGAAAGGGGCTTTAAGTTTGAGCGATCGCGCTATTTTGGCTGGCTACGACTTTTCTAGCTTTGATCGAGTTATCGATATTGCAGCGGGTGGTCAAGGAGATGGAGAATTAATTGCATCCATACTGGAACAAAACCCAACCGCAACAGGAGTTCATTTTGATGCTCCTTCACGCCTTGAAAGAGCAAAAGCAGCAGTTGAGAATAAGTTGGTCGGCGATCGCTGTGAATTGATCGGTGGTGATTTCTTAGTATCTGTTCCTTCTGGCGGCGATGCCTATATCGTTAAAAATTTGATTCACGATTACGACGATGCCAAGGCTGGTGAGATTCTCGACAATCTACATCAGGCAATCAATCAGCATGGCAAGCTTTTGGTAGCAGAAATGATTGTTCCACCTGGTAACGAACCATCTTTAGCCAAGATTTTAGACGTTGAAGCGTTGATTATGACTCCAGGAGCAATAGAGCGTACCGCCCAAGAGTATAGTCAATTGCTCGCCAACTCAGGCTTTAAAGTTACTCAAATTGTTCCTACCAAGTCACCCATGAGCATTATTGAAGCAGTGCCAGTTTAAAGGTAGGGGCGAACGCAATACTTCTCGTTTAGGCTTTGTGATTAGTTAGTAGGTAGTAGGTAGCAAGTAGCAAGTAGCAAGTAGCAAGTAACTAACACTAAACCTCGTTACTCATTACTTATTACTTATTACTCATTACTCATTACTCAAGCTAAGGTTAACCGAAAAGTATTGGTGGTGATGCCCCTACGGGATCTAGATAGACAAAAATAATTTAAATTGGAGCAAAGCAACGTGACAACTACAGTAAAGATCTCTCAACCAGAACCAGAGAAAATAATGCCAGATTTACCCCCACCGATGGCAATGCTAAGGTTCTTGGGTGGATTTCGGATTGCTAGAATTATTTATGCGGTTGCTGAATTAGGTATTGCCGATTTATTAGCAGATGGAGCAAAAACTACCGCCGAGTTGGCTCAAGCAACCCAGACTGATGAACCATCTCTTTATCGGGTATTGCGATCGCTAGCTAGCGTGGGCATCTTTGCCGAAGCTGAAAATGGCAAGTTTAAATTAACTCCTACTGCGTCGATTTTAAGGGCAGACGTTGCCGATTCTTTGAAAGCCTCAGTCACGCTGTTTGGACAAGATTGGCACTGGGAAACTTGGGGCGAGTTGCTCCATAGTATTAAAACAGGTGAGCCAGCCTTTGACCATCTTTACGGCATGGGATTATTTGAGTTTTTCCAAAAAAATCCTCAGATTAGCAACCAGGCTCAAGAATCTAAAACTAGTATTTCTCAACGTGCTACTACATCGCTGTTAGATAATTATGACTTTTCGGCGGCTGAGTCTGTTATTCAACTGGGTGTCTTTTCGGGAGTAAAAGGAACTTTAATTCCTCTTTTAAAAGCTAATCCCCAGCTGAACGGCACGCTATTAGACTTTTCTACAGCCATTGAAAGCGATCGCGCGATCGTCGAAGCAGCAGGGATGACAGAACGCTGTCGATTGGTTGCTGGTGATTGTACCGAGTCAGTACCTACTGATGGTGATATTTATTTATTGTTGTTTGTCGTTCATAACTGGGGCGATCGAGGTGCTTTAAAAATTCTTCAAAATTGTCGTCAAGCAATGGCGCCAGGAGCGAAACTGTTACTAGTTGAGGCAATTATGCCCCAAGGCAACACTCCTTTTCCAGGTAAATTAATTGATATTCAGTCTTTGGTAACTACTCCTGGGGGTTACGAGCGTACAGAGTCTCAATATCGTCAACTATTAAGTCAAGCTGGTTTTGAGGTGACCAAAATTATTCCCACTCAAAGTGCCAACAGCATTATCGAAGCGGTGGTTGTTATTGAATAGCTATCAGCTTAAGGATAATCAATCTGCATGATTAAGCCCAATACAAGCCCAAATACAATACAAAAATACAATACATTAGCCTGAACACTTAGTGACACGCCCGCACGCCTGAAAAAGGTCTGCGGGTTTCTCATATTAATTTTATCTCTATAGCTATTTTTGAAAATTGGTATCAATGGGTACAGATTTTGTAGCATTTACATAGTTATCTATATTGTAAAATTCATATATCCGTTAAGTTAAAATCAGCACAAATAGCATGAAATTTTTATAAACATCAGTAAAAAGACTTGATTACAAATAGATAAATATGCCAAGCTGTTATCTAGTTTGTGACTAAATTAAATTAGATATTGTTTACCTTAACTATGTCAAACTTTAATCAACTCAATAAAGGGCTTCGCTCTAGCTATTAGCTTAATTAGAAGAGGTTTTAGACGTCTCCTAATTACAGACCACCAAACTTGTTTGGTGATGGAGGGGCTTATCCTAATGGACTAGCCCCAAAGGATTAGCTCCTTACGACGGGAAGGACGCGACGTAAATGCCTGGGCTTGCCCCACTTTTCTCGGGGGAAACCCCAGGCAACAGCCCCTCGTCTTAAACCCAATAGCTGTTAGCCGTTATAAAGCGTAATCATTAGAGTTAGAAGCTAAGCTCTAAAAGCTTTTTGATAAGTTAATGACTTCTAGATTTTCTAACTCTACATTGACAATTTTTCTTAGATATTAACAAGGTTTGTCAAAATTTAGACCAGCCTTAATTATATCGTGCAAATATCTTTCCAACCATTTTCAACCATCTTAATTATTTCTATCTCTACTCATTATGTCTGAGTTTAAGTTGACACAGTTCTCTAATACTATTGCAGATCCTTATACTTCTTTTACTAATCCTGCAATTAATGAAAGAGGTGATATTGCTTTTGAAGGATTTCTTAGTTTTGATTTACCACCTTTCGGCATTTTTTCTGCTGGTGGTCAAGACAATATTCAAAGTAAAACTATTGTTGATAATAGCGCCGATTTTTTCAGCACAGGAGCATTTCAACCTGTTTTTGATCCATCGATTAACAACCATGGAATGGTTAGTTTTATTGAGAATGAAACTAGCCTATTAACCGATGAGAACGGCGCGCCGATTTTAGATGAAAATAACGAGCCAATCGTACAGTTTGAGAAAACTTCAATCAAAATTGGCGACGGGGAGCAAGAAGCAGTAACTTTATTAGAAAGTACTGAACAATCTGATGTATTTGCTGGTGCCGATCTGAACGATCCCGGTGCAATTGTTTATGTAAGAGGAAACCTCTTAAACATTCCCGTAGATTCTCCCGTAACATCTAGCGTTAATATCCTCAACAATGGCAAAAATACCGAAATTGCCTCAACTGACGGTATTTTTAGTAGCTTTGATGTTAGTTTGGATACCCTTGGCGGAGATGGCCCAATAACATCATTAGACATCTCACCCTCGATTAATCAGAAGAACGAGGTAGCATTTAACGCAGGTTTAGATGCAGGGGGACAAGGTATCTTTGTCGGAGATGATCAGACAGTTACGGAAGTTGCTAATAGTCAAGGCGAATTCGATCTATTTAGCTACCCAGATCTGAATGATGAAGGAACAACCGCCTTTTTAGTTCAACGAGATGATGGTAGTCGCGGTATTTATACCAATGGTTATGGCGAGACTAAATTACTAGTAGACGATAGCGAGATTTTTAGCTCTTTAAATTCTGAGCCAGCCCTCAATAATAATGGAGAAGTGGCATTTTATGCCGAATTGGATGACGGAAGTCCAGGTATCTATGTTGCATCAGAGTTGGGAGTTAGTCTAGTTGCGTCGGTGGGTGATGAACTAGCTGGTTCCAAAATCGCTGGCTTAGTAATTGTCCAAGATGGACTAAACGATTCAGGTCAAGTTGCTTTTCAAGCTCAATTTGAAGATGGAACTACAGCTATTTTCCGCGCCGATCCTGTCTCACAATCCAGTCCCGATAACGATAGACTGTATGGCGATGCTGGCAATAATTATCTTGACGGTAATGCTGGAGATGACTTGATAGTTGGCGGTGGGGATAACGATACCTTAATGGGCGCAGAAGGAAGCGACATTTTACGAGGTGGAGAAGGATATGACAATCTCACGGGTGGAACAAGTCAGGATACCCTATGTGGTGGCGATGGTGCCGATGTATTTAATCTCACATCGGGTCATGATACAGATCGAATTCTTGATTATGTTGAGGGGGTAGATAAATTTTCCCTAGGCAATCATTTAGAATTTAGCAATCTAGATATCTCACAACATAATGGCGATACTGAAATCAGCTTAGTGTCTACAGGGGAAGTGCTAGCTTCTCTATATGACGTAGATAGTCAGGGTATCAATCAGGCAGATTTTGTCTAGGTTTGAATTTTACAGCAGTTTTCAATTGAATAGACCAACTTTTTTCAGCAAAGATTCTAGTGCCTACTAGAATTTTTTTTTGGCAATTATCGACTTTTCTTGAACATCACTCATACACAATTTCTACCCCCTAGTTTGAACTTCAAAGATAAAATTTGAGAATTGAGAATTGAGAAAGGTTAGTAAAAAGCTTCTAGCTTCTAGCTACAAAAATAGTATTGCCAAGGTAAGCAAGAGCAAATATTCGCTCCAAACAAATCAAAATTTAATGAAGCGCCACAATCCTGATTTAGTTTTAATCAAAATTACTTTATTGCTAACTAGTACTCTAACTGTAATGGCGGGAGCAACTATAGCTCCTTCCTTACCCGCCATGCAGGAGCATTTCGCCGATATAGATCGTGCCGAATATTTAGTTAAATTGGCCTTAACTATTCCTGCCTTATTTATTGCCATTGGTGGTTCAGTGGTTGGGATATTGATTGATCGCATTGGACGCAAACCCTTATTAATCGGCTCGACTTTACTCTATGCCTGTGCTGGTAGTGCTGGTTTTGTCTTAAATTCTTTATGGGCAATTATTTTCAGTCGGGCTTTACTAGGACTAGCGGTAGCAGGAACTATGACTGGGGTCATGACAATTATTACCGACTACTATCAGGGTCAAAAGCGAGCCAGCTTTATGGGTTTGCAAGCTGCTGCTATGGGTTTGGGAGGCATGGTTTTTGTGATTATTGGCGGGATAAGTGCCGATTTTAATTGGCGTTTCCCTTTTTTAATTTATTTATCGTCTTTGGCAGTTTTAATCTTAATTGCGATCGCTTTATATGAACCTGAACTAGACAAAAAAAGAGTAACTAAAAGTAACCTAGCCCCTAAACTAACCAAAGAATCACTTGGGATTATCTATGCTTTGGCAATGACCTATATGGTTGCGTATTATTTAATTTTTGTCCAGCTACCGTTTTATCTGAAAGAGATTAGTAATGCTAGTGCTGCTGAAAGTGGTATGGCTCTTGGTGTTTCAACTTTAGCAGGGGCGATCGCTTCTTTTGGTTATGGGGCGCTCAAAAAACGTCTCGATTTTAATCACATTATAATTATCGCCTTAGTATTGACGGCGATCGGTCAATTAATCGTGGGTGTAGGTAAGAATTATCAGGGTTACAATTATCAAATAGTATTATGCGGTTTGATTGTTGCGGGATTGGGGTTTGGTTTGATGATGCCCAATTTGAGTAATTGGTTGGCGAGTATCGTACCAGATCATCTTCGTGGCAAAGCTTTAGGTGGATACACCACCTTTATTTTTTTGGGTCAATTTATTTCACCTATTTTTAGCCAACCCATAGTTAAACTTGTGGGATTTGGTAATACTTATAGCCTGACCGGTATTTTACTGCTACAGCTAGCGACAACCTGGCTAGTAGTAAAAATTTCTACAGCACTTATTGCCGCCGAAAAAATTTGAAATTAGATATGAAACTCTCAATTTTCTATGAATCACCTTTTTGGATTGGTTTAATTGAAGAAGAGCGTGACGGTTTACTCTATGCAACCCGTCATATATTTGGTTCAGAACCAAGCGCCGAAGATGTTTATGAGTTTATTAAAAGCTTCGAGTATACAAATTTAATCGATCGCATGACGGTAGGTTTACCTGTAGATCAAGCCAAAAAACGATGCATCAATCCTAAACGACTGCAACGTCAAATTCGGCGAGAAAAAGAGCAAGTTGGTATTTCCAATCAATCCCGTGAAGTTATGCGCCTCCAGCAAGAAAAAAACAAAAAAGAGCGTTTATTAATTTCTAAAGAAGAACAAATCGCTAAACGCAACTATAAGCGCGAGCTTGCTAAAAACAAGAGGAAACAAAAACATCGTGGTAAATAGAGCGTTGCCGATTGAAATAAATTGCAAACAGATTTAGTATTATGAATAGACACCAATCTAGAAAGCTGCGATCGCTATAAGACTGCTCATTAAAAGCCATTTCATCTAAAACTCTTTTGAAATCTCTTTACTATCAAAATAGCCTTGATAATTTGAGCAATGTATTTAT
>JBJOPG010000079.1:0-15232 GCA_046050865.1 Cyanobacteriota bacterium | reverse complement strand
CTTAACTTAATAACACGTTAATTGTCGGAATAGGTGCCGATTGTTGACACTTATAATCTGCGGTTAATTTGGTTGTTAGTCGCAGTTTTTTGTGTTTTTTTGATAGTACTCGCCAGATTAATTTTTTCAGATTAAAGATTATAGCTAGATGCCTGTTTGAGAAACATCTCAGCATATAGACCATTTTGAGTCATTAATTCTTGGTGAGAACCAACCTCTACAATCTGGCTATTTTCTAAAACCACAATGCGATCCGCTAGCTGGACTGTAGAAAAACGGTGGCTGACAAAAAAGGTCATTTTACCTTCAGTTAAAGTACGAAACTTCTCGAACAATTCGTATTCTGCGATCGCATCAAGAGCAGCAGTGGGTTCATCCAAAATTAAGATGGGTGCATCGGTCATAAAGGCTCTTGCCATACCAATTTTCTGCCATTGTCCTCCCGAAAGATCGACTCCTCCTTTGAACATTTTCCCCAGACGGGTTTGATAGCCCTCGTGTAAAGTATCGATTACTCGATCTGCTCCTGAAGCGATCGCCGCTTCCTCAATGCGCCATTGATTTTCTCTTTGGGGTAAATTACCAAAGCCAATATTATCCTTAACACTAAGCTGATAACGAGCAAAGTCTTGATTTAAAACGCCGATATTTTGATGCAGTTCTGCTAGCTTAATTTCTGTTAGGGGAACCCCGTCGATGGCAATTTCTCCTGAATCAACATCGTATAGCCGAGTAATTAGCTTTAAGAGAGTGGTCTTTCCTGCGCCATTTAAACCTACAAGGGCGATGCTTTCCCCTGATTTAACCTCCAGATTTAAATTACTCAAGGTAGGTTTGCTAGCACCTGGGTAGGTAAAACTAACATTTTTTAGGGATAATCCTTGCTTAATTGGTTGAGGAAAAGATTGAGGGCGAGGAAAATCTGTTACCTGGGGCTGGAGGTTCAGAAAATCAAAATATTGCGAAACATATAAATTAGATTCATAGATGCGAGCAATATTTTCCAAGATCGAAGGCAAGACCTGTTGCCCCTGAGCGAAGGCTCCCGTATACATCGTAAAATCCCCTACCGTAATCTGCCCGGCGATGGTTTTAATTAATGTCCAGATATAAGCCAGATAAAAACCGCTATCCACTAAAATTCCTGCGACACCCCGCATTCTGGTATATTCTGAAGCGATCGCCGCAGACTTCTGATTAAAATCCAAACGAATATCCCGCCACTGTCCTAGTAAATGTTGACCCAAATTGAATAACCGTACTTCCTTGGCAAATTCAGGATTAGTTAACACTTGCTGAATGTAGTTGGATACCCGACCGCTCTCCGTTTCCATGCGAGTCATCCAAAACCGTCGCCCCGAATAAACAATACTTGTCCAAAACGAAGGTAGCGCCGTAAAAAACAACAGGGGGACAATTGCCCAGTGAAACTGCCACAACAATCCCAACAAACTAATCAAAGTAATTCCCTGACCAAATAAACTGGTTAGAGTTTGAATTACCCTGACGGGATGATTACTACCACTATCTTGGGCACGAGCTAGAGTGTCGTAGAACTCAGGGGATTCAAAATGTGCCAGGTCTAGCTGGGTAGACTTTTCCAATAAGACAAATTTAGTATAGAGATTCAGGCGATCGTTAAAAATCTGCCCCACGTAAAGATTAGTCTGATTCAATAACGCTTGGATAAAACTAACTCCAAACCGCAATGCCACTAAAACCACCAAAGGTCGCCAAACAAAATCAGCATTACCCCAGTTAGCAATTACCAAATCGACGATCGCTTTATTAATCAGCAACATCACAGCAGGGGTTAAAGACTGAAATCCTTGAATTGATAGAGATAGCAGCAAATACAAAGGTGTCGCTTGCCACACCAAACCCAACAGCAGGGAAATATTAACCAGAATGTCTTGAAATCGTCGGCTAGAAGTCAAATTAAGTTCAAGTCTTTTGAGAGTTTATTTAATTTTGGACTGCTATCTTTTAAAGCCTCAGGACGAACGATTTAAAGCAGCAATCAATGCTTGTTGTCCAGCTTCTTGATAGACCTGGGTCAAATATTGACGCACCCCATCGGCATCACCAGGTGCTAGAGGCATTCCCCCCAAAATGTCCAAGGCAGTTTTCTGCTGTAGGGGTGGCACGATCGCCACTAAACTCGAATCTAGAGGTTCTTTATATTGCCAAAAGCCTTTGGGTTCCACCGCCGTATCTTTGGCGATCACTAAGTTAAGCTTGGCGATGGTGGCTGCTGGCTGAGGGTTTTTTAAACTTTTTTTGGCTTTTTGACTGCGAATCTGCCTTAGACGTTCAATAATCTGATTTTTGGTTCTTCCCCGAAGCTGAAAAATAATAAACGGATCTTCGCTAAAGAGTTCTCCTAGTTGATAATATACTGCGGCAATATGTTTACAGGGATTAGCCTTATCAGGACAACTACAGCGCGATCGCACTTCATTGAGGGTAAAGGGAAATAGACTTAAGCCACTGGCGGTAAACACAGCTTCAATAGTTTCAGGCATTTCTCCCGCCAACAATTGTGCCGAGAAAATGGCTTTTTCTGACATCTTAGTGATGACAAAATTCCAGTCTTCATTGCTAAAAGAGTCTAAAGAGAGAGATACCTTGTAAGGTTGATCGTCACTCCCCTGCACCTCAGCTTTGGCTCTAGAGTTGGCGAACTCCATGCTGAGCACATTTCCCTCCCGCGCATAACTTCGCCCTCTTTCTAGACGTTTCTTAAAGCGATAGGAGGCAAGTAGATCTAACCAGCGCTCCACCCACCATTCTTGTTTTTCTACTTCAAAGTTGGTCATTTTTTGGGAGTTATTAGTTGTTAGTGGTTAGTGGTTAGTTGTCACCCTCAACTTCTCACTTTATAGAAAGTTTCCAGGCTATCGCGATCGCCGACAAAACGCCAGTGCCAAGGTTCGTAACTCACTCCCTGTTTATTATCGGGGGGAAAAGACATTTCAAAACTATATTTTAAAGCATTCTGCTCCAGCCAGCGAAAAGCGGCAGTATTAGCAAAATCAGTTTCTAAATTAGTCCCAGGGGCATTTCCATCCCCAAGATCCATTGCATAACCTGTATGATGTTCACTATATCCTGGCGGGGCGCTAACCTCGGCTCTTTTGGTGGCAGCTTGCGATCGCTCTTCTTTAACGCCGAAAAATAGCTGCTCTTGGGTTTCAAGGTCGCGGAAGGCAGAGATGACCATTAGATTGACCCCATCTGCTTGAGCGGCAGCTTGCATTTCCTGAAATTTCTGTGCCGCCACTGGGCGCATTTTCAAGTCGCTACCAGGAGTTACCGAGACTAGTGCTGATGAGGGAGCGACATCATAGGGCAAATGTCCTAAGAGATTAACCTGGGTCTTGCTAGAGTCTGGTACAGGTTTAGTCGGCAGAACTGGTGCAGTTTTAGCAGGGGATGGTGCGGTCGCCTCCGTCGTTGTGGCGGGTGGGGTGACAGCCTTCGGGGTCGATTTGTCTGAGGGCAATAGTAAGCGGACTAAGATAAATCCGACAATTCCAAGTAATATTACCCCCGCAGCTAATAAAGGCAAAGGGAATTCAAGTTTTTTCGGCGACTCTGAATGTTCTCGAATTGCCTCCGGAATTTCAAATTCTTCCATTATTCAGTTATCAACTAGTAGGTTTGCTTGCTAATTATTAGTCTTGATCGTCATAGGTGTCACGATTTTGTCCCTTACTTTTGGGCTACGTTATCTTGTTGCGCGGCAAGACATACAGCTTGGGCTACTGCTGATGCCACTCGACTATCAAATACCGAAGGAATGATATGCTCACGGTCTAAATCGGCATCATCAACCAAAGAGGCGATCGCCTTAGCAGCTTCTAGGTACATATTGGTAGTAATTGCCGAAGCTCGACAATCCAATGCTCCTCGAAAAACTCCAGGAAAGGCTAACACATTATTAATCTGATTGGGATAATCACTGCGTCCTGTTGCCATTACCGCCACGTCATCATAGATCAGTTCTGGTTGAATTTCCGGAATCGGATTTGCCATCGCAAAAACAATGGCTTGCTCTGCCATGGTCTGAATCATTTCTGGGGTAACAACCCCTGGGGCACTAACACCTAAAAAGATATCCGCATTGCGCAAGGCATCCTTAAGACTTCCTCCTTCGGCAACGGCAAATTGTCGTTTACTCTCTTGTTTGCTTTGATTTAAGTCCTCTCGCTGAGTGGAAATAATTCCCTGGGAATCACAAATCACAATTTTTTCGGCTCCTCCTTTCCGCAACAATAAGGCGATCGCAATTCCTGCCGCTCCTGCTCCATTGATGACAATTTTAACCTGATTCAGTTCCTTCCCCACCAATTTGAGCGCATTATACAACGCCGCCAAAACCACGATCGCTGTCCCATGTTGATCGTCATGAAACACAGGAATATCGAGTTCTTGGCGCAAACGCTGTTCAATTTCAAAACACCGTGGGGCGGCAATATCTTCAAGGTTCACTCCCCCAAATACTGGTGAAATTTCTTTGACAATTTTAATAATTTCTTCGGTATCCTGAGTATTCAGGGCGATGGGAAAAGCATCAATCCCAGCAAATTCTTTAAAGAGTAGAGCTTTCCCCTCCATGACGGGTAAAGAAGCTGCGGCACCTAAATTCCCTAACCCTAGTACAGCGCTACCATCGGTCACCACTGCTACGGTATTACTTTTGATGGTTAGCTCATAAACTCGTTCAGGCTGTTCGGCGATCGCCCGACAGATCCTCCCCACCCCAGGGGTATAAGCCATTGCCAAGTCAGATTGAGAATGTAGGGGGAGTTTACTCTCCACAGAAATCTTGCCCCCTTGGTGGATGGCAAAAGTGCGATCGCTATAGCTGATTACCTTGACTTTGGGGAGGCTTTTAATTGCTTCAATGATTTTATCCCCCTGTTCAGTGCTCGAAGCATCAACCATCAATTCCCGCTGGGTAAACTTGAGATTACGCTGTAACAGAACAATATCCCCTAAGCTACCACCATGAGCAGCGATCGTACTCATGATCGAGGCTAATGCCCCTGGACGGTTAGGAATTTCTATCTCGATCTTTAAGCTAAAACTGGCACTGGGGTTTAAATCTACCATTGGGGAATTGGGGAATTGGGGAATTGGGGAATTGGGGAATTGGGGAAAAGTCTATCAGAAACCACTTGTCCTTACCCATAAGGAAAAATTATTAATTAAAAGCTAGGAGCTAGAAGCTAGAAGCTAAAGATAAACCCTTCTGAAATAAAACTCGATACACTGGCAGACCTTGTGCCAACACATATAATTCCCTTTCCGTCGCCACAGGAAAAGGATTTGTATCTAGCCATTCTTGACTATGCTGTTGAGTTAAACTTGGGTTTTCTCCAAAGCGATCGCGCATTTCCGCTGCTACTTCGAGAATATCTGACTGCAAGAAAACGACTCCTCCTACTGCTAAATAATCAACAAGGATTGAAACTAGAGCTGGTTGCACGACACGACGTTTATTGTGCTTTTTTTTAAACCAGGGATCAGGAAACTGTACCGAAATAGTTTTGAGGCTATTTTCTGGCAAAGACGCCAATAAAATCTGTGCCGAACTATTCATATTGCCAAATAGATAGTGCAGATTTGTTAAGCCTAAATCATCTCGCTCTTGATTAGCCCAATCTACTAGTTGTTTACGGATCTCTATGCCCAAATAATTAATTTCAGGATTTTGCTCCGCCATCTTCGACAGAAACCTACCCCTAGCGCAGCCAATATCTAGATGTATCGGGCGATTTCCCTCTGGGAAGGCTCCGCGATCGCATTGTCTATATATTTCTTGCCAATCTGGTATGGCAATCGGGGACTGGAACTTACGGGCGAGGGGATTAACGTGTTGTCGAATACGAATGGGCATAGAGAGGAAGGAAAGCGAGATTAAGACTCTTTAGCATTTATAGCAATTACTGTACCGCTAAAGTCGTAAATATTTCCCTGAAGCTGAATCGAAGAACCGATTTTTATTTTTTTACTACCACTCAAAACAAAACCAGTACTAGTAACTTCCGCTTTACTGCCCAAGGTAAGAATTAAATCTCGAATCATGACTATTTCGGGGCGAGGATCGTTGAGCGCTTTTACCGTACCGTCTGGCTGAGGAACAGTAGTGGTTCGGGGTAAGACTTCACTGTTTAGCACGGTAACTTTTCCGGCAGGCTGATTACGAATCACAATATCTGCCTGTTTTTCGGTTTTAAATGCATCCGCTAGCACATCATAATTAGCAATACTTAATCCCCTAACTAACACTTGAACTTCGATGGGTTGCTGTTTAGTTTGAGCAACTAAATTACTCGTGAGGGGAGTCCCGGGAAAAAAGAAAACTCCCACAACCACCAACAAAATTACACAGGCAGCAGCCAAGTCCAGCAGACTCAACTTTCCGAATAGTCTTCCTTTAGAATCAATAATCTTCATAATTAGCTGTCGAAATTTCGCGATCCTGAATTATTTCGTCTATTTTATTTGACGCTCTGCTCGATAAATTAGGGCAGATTCCCAATTCACAGATAAAGCTTACCCTGCCAAACTTGCATTTGACAACATAGAGGCTTCGTCTCCTTGGGCTTGAAATTCCCTACTGTTCTTCCTTACCCTTCAGTTTGTATTCAAGTACGATCATGATATTTTTTGCAAGTATTTTACTTAGCTAGTGTCTCTACCGATAAACTTTCCCTAATGCACCGCTAACCACCAGAGAATCTGCCCCTGACAAGCAAGCATTTTCAGTTAAATAGCGTTTCCAGGCTTTTGTCCCTGGCTGCTGGGCAAATAGCTGTAACATATGACGAGTAATAGAATTAAGTCTTACTCCTTTACCAAGCCAATAATCAATGTAGGGCAACATCCCTTCCACAATTTCTGGTCGAGATTTCGGGATCGTATCTTCGCCAAAAATATCGCGATCTACCGTCGCAAATAGATAAGGGCGATCATAAGCAGCACGCCCAATCATTACGGCATCTACAGATTGCAAATGAACCTGAGTTTGCTCAACGGTAGTAATGCCGCCGTTAATTTCGATAAACAGATGAGGGAAATCTTGTTTCAGACGATAGACATCCTCGTACCGTAGGGGGGGAATATCACGGTTTTCCTTGGGACTCAAACCCTGTAGCCAAGCCTTACGAGCATGGACGCTAAAGTTAGTACAACCTGCCTCTGACACAATTCGGACAAAGTTAACCATGTCTTCATAGCGATCGCATTCATCCACGCCAATTCGATGTTTAACCGTCACTGGAATTTTCACTGCCTGGGACATTGCCGCCACTGCTTGCGCAACCAATTCTGGTTGAGTCATTAAACAAGCCCCAAAGTTACCATTTTGTACTCTCGGACTAGGACAGCCAACATTGAGATTTATGGCATCATAGCCCCAATCTTCGCCAATTTTGGCACATTCTGCCAACAATGTCGGATTATCTCCCCCAATTTGCAGCACCAAGGGTTTTTCGATGGCAGAAAAGTCTAGTAGTTTAGGGCGATCGCCGTGGAGAATTGCCTGGGCAGTAATCATCTCGGTATACAATAAGGTGCCTCGAGTAATTTGCCGCAGAAAATAACGATAATGGCGATCGGTGCGATCCATCATCGGTGCAATGCTTAGGGGTAAATTAATCTGGCTTTGATTATTTCGGCTACTATTCATTCTTGCTTACAGTATCAGTTTATCAAGCTCAACGCCGAATTGCCCGAATCACAGAGATTTCCGAGCCTCGGTTGCAGAGCTATGTTAAGGCTAAATACAAATTACAGAATACGAGAAGATAGTCTAGTTCTTGAAACTGTTACCATGCATAGATATCTTTCTCTTTTATCTTCTAATGTTATTGGGTCGATCGGACAAGGATTTTCGCCAGGTATCCAAGGTAGTGCCAAGAGATTGTTCTAAATCAGTTTTAGCGTTAAGGTAGTCAATGATGGCATTAAGCTCAGTATTTTGGGCTTCGACAACCTCATCTTGCTGTGATGTAACCTCAAAAATATCAACTCCCCCTCTGCCTCGGAGATAAAGTTTTTTGACAATCTCCAATCTTTTTTCTGCCAATTCTTTTGCCCGTCGTGCTTTCTCGATCTTAGCCAAATTGGAGTTAACATTTGTTACTTGCTGCCTGACCTCGATTCTAACTGCTTCTTTCAAGTCTTGAAGATCGTTTTGTCTTTGTAAAAACTGTACGCGGGCACTTTGAAAAGCGGTGTTAAGAGATTGGTCTTTAAAGGTACGTGTCAACTGTAGACTAGCGATCGCTTGAGAACTATCGCCTAAATTAAAATTACTGACCGCATCTAGTTGCCAGCGTCGATTATCTTGTGGTTCGATTAGATCGAAGCGAGCAATTTTGGTATCTAGTTGAGCTTGTAAATAATCTGGTCTTTGGGCGTAAGCTCTTGGCAGTAAATCTTGCTGGTTATTTTCAACAGGAAGAGAAAATTTTTCCCTGGTCAAAGCTTGAACATTTTCTATTGGTACTGCGATCTTGAGATGTTGATCGGTATCGATAAATCCAAGTAAATCTGAATTGGCTTGAGATAGACTATTACGGGCACCCAACAACTGTTCCTCTGCTCCAGCAAGAGAAGCTTGAAGCTGTATTAGATCGGCTCTAGCCCTCCTACCAGCTTTAACTAAAGCTGTTTGAATCTGTAAATCTCGCCGTCTAGATTCTAGAGATTTTTGTCTGATTTTCACTTCTTCTTGCGCCTGAATTAGAGTACGGTAAGCTTTAATACCTTCCGTGATTTGGTCACTCAAAGACTGTTTAAGTTGAAAAATTTGTCTGGTATTACTCAGGCGAGCAGACTTAACTGAAGCTTGATTTACTTTAGTTCCTGCTCCACGAAGTAGGGGTTGCCTGATTTCTAACCCTAATATCTCAAAGTCAGCTAGGGGATCTGCCGTTAGGGTGAACTTAGTTCCCCAAGAGGTTTGTAAATTTGCTCCAATTTGCAAACTACGTTCAAAGTTACCACCACTGCCATCAAAGCCATCAAAGCCATCAAAGCCATCAGAACTGATGCTAGTATTATTTTCTGCTGTTGAGTCATCGAAACTATTACTGGCATTATCTTCTGCGAGCGAGCTACTAGAATTGCCAGTTACGGCCGAATCAAAATCAGGACTAGAAGATAAATCTTCGTTGACTGATACTGAAAAATTAGGTGTTAGAGTTGGCTTGAATTTGCTTTGCGCTTCTACTAGCTGTTGTTTTTCAATAATTCGGTCTAGAAAGTTATTTTTTACCGTACGATTATTTTGGATAATCAATTGCACAATATCAGATAAACTTAGTTCTATTGTTTGAGTATTATTCGCGTTTGAGTTGTTTCGGACTTGGGACTCTGTTAGAGCAGGCTCTACCAAAGTAAATACCTGAATAAATCCTACAGAAATGAGTAAGAAAGCTTTTACAGGTATAAATTGCTTGATTTGTAAATAGCAATTGTTTCTTAAAGATAAAGAATTGAGGCTAGTGAATTTAAATATCATGGCTTGTTGGCGATCGCAATCTATAAATTAAATCTGTAATTAATTAGTACGTAGTGCTTGAATTACATCAATGCGACTAGCTTTAAGTGCTGGAAAAAAACTGGCGCCGACTCCTACCAATAAAGCCGAGCCAAGGGATAGAGCAGCTCGTTGACCAGAAAACTGATAGGGAGCCTGGATAAATTGAGTGGTGGCAGTAACTGTTAGACCGTGAACAGTGGCGATCGCCGCTGTTCCTCCCACCAAGCTAAGTACAGTTGCCTCCAGAATAAATTGAATCATCACCTCAGTTTTGGTAGCGCCAATTGCCCGTCGTAAGCCAATTTCCTTAATGCGTTCCATCACTGAAGCGATTGATATATTAGCAATGCCTACCCCGCCAATTAACAAGGCGATCAAAGCTACTGCATAAAGTGCTTTCGCGGCGGTTTTTTGTAGCTCTTGCTCTCGCAATAAATCTTCGGTGTTGTCCCATAGGTAGACAGTTGATTTTGGATGACGCTGACTCAATATTTTTTCTATTTGCTCTTTGAGTAGAGGTATGTCTTCTAATTTATGAGAACTAATCTGAAGTGAACCATCAAAAGATTCTTGTTGCAAAACCTCAGCAAACGTCAGAGGTAACCAAAGAGTACCAGAAGCTTGAAAATCTGAGCCATCAGTTTTGGTTTCCATGATTCCCACTATGGTTAGACGTGTACCGTCGGCATAAATATTCTTGCCGATAGCTTCTTGACCCTCAAACAGTAGATTTGCCAATTGCCGATCGATTATGGCTACAGGACGGTATTGAGTAAAATCAGCAGCATTTAAAAATCGCCCTTGCAAGATTTTTCTGCCCGTCGTCTCCACATAATTTTGGGAAACTCCTGAAGATTGAATTTCGGTTGCCTCTCGATCCTCAAACTGCACTGAAGTGAGATAAAGTTGGCTTAAAGAACTGATCGAGCGAATGTTAGAAACACCTTGTTGTAGTGTTTGTCGATCTTCTTCGTTTAATTCTTCGGCACTAAAATTTCCTTGAGGACTCAAATAAGGCACTATATAAGGTCGATCCCGATCTGCTAACTTCGCTTTAATCTGGGCATCGGTAATACTGCCTATATTTAGGGTGGCGCTGACTGCGGTAACACCCATAAATACCCCTAGCATTGTTAGTCCAGAGCGCAAAGGACTAGTATAAAGAGACTTACAAGTGATGGTGACCAAATCTGGCAGAGAAATACTCATAATAAAATAAACTAGCTACTCAGCTGATGGTTGCGGTGAAGCTGAATTTGTCTGTAGTGGAATGCCAGGAGTTAAATGTATATCGGGGGAGGGAAGAATGATCTGCTCTCCAGCTTGGAGTCCAGAAGTAACTTCAACCGAAGTTAAATCTTCCAAGCCCAGAGTAACTGGCTGCTTTTGGGCTTTTCCTTGCTCATTTTTAACCCAGACGAATGGTTGACTGCCTCTGCCTTGTATCATCTCTATGGGCAAAGTTATCACATTTTGCCGTTGCTTTGAGATAATCTCTACGTTTACCTGGCTACCAGGAATCAAAGACTTGCTAGGTCGATCTAACAATACTGTCGCATCTACTTTTGCCTGACCGTCTGATGAAGGATCGCTAGTAGTTTCACTAGTTGAATCTTTAGACTCTACAGTTGCTTGGGGGGATAATTCGATTACTTTACCAGTAAAAACTTGAGGATTGGGGCCGATCGCACTGACGCGGGCAACCTGATTGAGCTTTACCTTAGCAGCATTGAGGGTCGTCAGCTGGAGCTTTACTACTTCTCGCTTGGGGTCGCCTATAGTTACTAGATTGGTATCGGTGGTAATCCCATCGCCATTGTTGACCCGTACATCAAGCACCACCCCGTCGATGGCGGAAGTGACTAGACGGTCTTGCAGTTTTTGTTGAATATTAGCTAATTTTTCTCTCCCGTTTTGAATATCTAGTTTGGCTGAATTTAATTCTAGTTGCGCATCACCTAGTTCGGCTTGAGCCGTATCTAGCTCTTCTCGATCCTCATCTAGTTCAAATTCAGAAATATATCCATCACGAAACAGTTCTTCTGCTTCTCTCACCTTCCCTTGCTTTTTCTTGACTTTTTGTTGAGCTTCAACAACTTTTTCTTCATTCCTAGCTTGGGTAAGCACAAATTTATCGTTTTCTAGTTCTTGATCTTGCTCTTGTTCTTGAGCATCACGGTCTCTTAGAATGAGTAAAGTTTGACCAACGCTGACTTTATCTCCTTCACTTACTTTAACTTGTTCAACGGTAGCATTCTCCCCTGGAGATTTGAGGGTTTGCTGTCGACCCAATTCCATTTCACCGCTTTCTGAAACGGTAATTTCTATATTCCCTTTGGCAACTGGTACTAAATTGATTGGTATTGCTTCGATTGACTGGCGGCGATAATAGCTATAGCCAAACCAACTGCCAACAGCGATCGCCGCTAAAAATCCCGACCAGGTTAACAATTTGACGCCAAAACGATACTTTTTCTGAGTTGCTGGTAATATACTTGATTCTATCTTTGCTTGTTTTACAGGCTTCATGAGAGAAAAATTTGGGGCATTTTCAGTAAGTAGAACTTTTTTTAATAGTTGAGGGCTAAAATAAGAATAGCCTCTACAAACAGAGTGAATTGCCGTTACCAAATCTTCATCAGGAGTTGTTTTGAGGATATAGCCATCGGCTCCAGCTAAGATCATCTGCCGCACGTATTGTGGACTTTTGTGGGTGCTGAATACTAAGATTTTACATTCAGGAAATCGCCGATTGATAATTGAAGTAGCTTCGATACCATTCATTTTAGGCATTTCAATATCGAGCAAAACTACATCGGGTTTTAAAGACTCGACTAAAGCGATCGCTTCTTTTTCGTCACTGGCAGTTCCCACAATTTTTAAATCAACTCTAGAAGACAAAATCTGCTCTAGTTTATGACTTACAAATTTTTGGTCGTCAACCAGCAAAATTTCAATTATTTGTGAATCTGATGCTAAAGATTTGTGTGTATTTTGAGTAGTATGTATCATCGATATTTTACCAGAGATTTTCGGCTGACCTCTGCTTATATTTTTTCGTTTTGTTTCGCGCCATGCAAGAGTTGATGAGCTTCGCAGTCTTCAAAGCCTCTTACAAAGAAATCTAGAATATCGGAATGGAAATCAGTTTCATCCACTGAACTTTTAGTTACAAAAATTGCTATGTAAATAAGGTGCTTATCTGACATGGTAATTGTTTGAACTTAATTTAAAAATAGGCTGTCTCCCTTACAAATATAGTTATTTCAAATTAAAATGCTTTATCTGGCTATTTCAAATTAAAACTTATCACAATTTTTAGTGACTAAAAAAAGTATCCTCTGCCAGAAATCGTAAGCGTAATTTAATGAGTTGAATAAAACTCACAAAGTTTAACCAAAAGTTTATAGCTTACAGCTGATCTAAAACCAATCTTGCTCACTAGAATTCGACTTCTTGGTCTTAAATCCAAATTCGGGATCATCGGCTGCGGGTTCTAGAGACTCTAATTCATCGGGATCGTCCTCCCTAGACTGATTCCAGTCCGAAAAATTATTAATTAATTCTTGACTGGCATTCGCCATTTTAGCAGCCTGTTGTAGAGTCAAGTCGATATCTTCTTTGGCACGATCAGAGATTTTCTGGGAAATTTGAGCAAGAGGTCGATTGGGAACATCATTTGCACTATTCTGATGCTGATTAGTTGCCTCTGGGATGGGGGATTTTCTCTGAGCTGGGTCTCTGTTTATGATCCCAAAGGCTTCTGCTTGAGAACTAGATTGATTGAGAAAAGGACTATTGTTAAGAGCTTTGCCCCGAATATTAAGACAAGTAGCCAGAGGAACAGAAGATTGAGCCGAGGCTTGCCATAACAGGCTATTTTGTTGGGGAGAACTCTGCCACAGATATATTTTGTCAGGTTGTTGGGAGAGGTGATTTAGTTGATGGTTTAACTTGTGATCTAGCGGCGGTTCTTGACTGTCAGAGGCGATCTCCTCATTGTAGAAGCTAATGGGGTAATACTGACTGCGGATCGGATATCTACTGTCCCGTTCATAATTTTTGATTAACCAGACTTGTTCAATTTCTTGATAGAGAATTTTAAAGTTGTCTAAGGAGTTTTCCGTATAGCCAGGGAAGTTCTCTAAAGGCTGGTTTGCGGTTAATTGAGTCCCATAGCCGACAAATACATACAGCGGTCTACCTTGATTATCCTTGACGGTATCACCGATCAAATCCTTGACCATACAGGTAACCCCCATGACACAGTAATCATCGTTTTTAAACAACGACCAACGGGGGGCACCTACTAAATTACGTGCTTTTTGAGTGGTGGCGACAATATGCTGTGATGCCCAGGTTATAGCTTGGGTCGTAAAGTCATGGGGTACGGTAATCAAGCGAAAATCTAAATGATAGGTGCGTCCATAAACAATTGCCGCCCAATCTTTAGATCCTCCTTTAGACATCCGCTGTTACCTCACTACCATTGAAATAGAGCGAAACTTGCTGTAGCTCCTGGGAAAGTAACTTCATGTTTTCTTCTACCGTGACAATTTCTGCCTTGGTAGATTCCAACTGGGTGGTCTGTTCCTTTAGTTGATTCGCTTTAATGATTTGAAACAAGGG
Source organism: Cyanobacteriota bacterium (assembly GCA_046050865.1). Taxonomy (GTDB): domain Bacteria; phylum Cyanobacteriota; class Cyanobacteriia; order Cyanobacteriales; family Xenococcaceae; genus Waterburya. The sequence goes on along the minus strand of JBJOPG010000079.1, from coordinate 1,044 downwards.
ATTTTGCTGTCTAGCCGCTTCTACTTCTATGGTTTGGCGATCGCGATCGCTTTTTAGTTTTAAACCATAGGTGCGTAACTGGGAATAAACCGCAAACACCACGGGCAGATGAACATTGACGGGGACAATCTTGGCGTTGTCAGGATCGTCCCCCAGGTCTCGACCCAAGCTCACAGGACAGATCATCACCAACCAACCAGAATTGGGGGTAAATAATGCCTGAAATAACTTTTTGACATCCGCAATAATGGCTTCCCGTTCTCGATGATGGCAGAGGTCGTATTTGGTAATAATGATTGCCACAGGAAAAGGTTGCTGAGGATTGGGCTGTTTATTGTTACTTACATATTGCTGTACAAATTGATTCATGCGATCGCTTTTAATTTCCCGCACGGTATTGGGAGTCAGTTCCCCCGTCAAATATTCACCAGAAATACATAGGAAGAGACAGGCGGATGCTTGCAGATATTGCACCAGGTCAGTCACATCTTGTTCCGTGGAGCGATCGCTCAGGGCTAAACCTCGATAATCCAGCCACTCAAACCCCATTAATGGACGGAAACCATAACTAAAATCAAAACCATAATATTCCATGGCAGCGGCGTTGGGAGTCGGCCAGCGGTCTTCCCCTTTGAGGGAAATTAACTTTTCCCATCGCTGGATCAGTTCGAGATCTAAGTCCATATCCTTGGCAGCTAAAGTAAATCCTTGGATTCCTGTCTGCATGACGGCATACATCCCCAGCAAATAGCTAGTTTTACCTGCTCCCGTCGTACCTAGCATAGTAATTTTGATTTCGTCGAGCTTCATATTGTTTAAAATATCTGTTTAAAATATCTGTTGAAAATATTATTTTTAATTATTATCAAAATAATACTCGAATAATACTCAGGTGTTGAATATTATTTAAAACCAGGTAGTTTGTTGTTGACTAGAGACAGATTTAGCAGCCGTAGTTTTGCCAAAAACGTCCCAAACATCATCTTGAGCTGAATCGTAAAAGCTTTTAACTGGTTTAATTTGTTTAACTGTACTGGAAGGTGC
>JBJOPG010000078.1:0-25264 GCA_046050865.1 Cyanobacteriota bacterium | reverse complement strand
AAGCAGAAATCCTCATGCTTTGGAGAAGGTCAAGTAAAAAATCAAGTTATTTCCAAGTCTGTGCAACAGAACAACAGACCTTTATCAGTGTTAACTCTTTGACTGAGAAGATTAAAAGAACAGCTGAAAGGGTAGAAGTGATTCAAGAGTACTACAACGGAAACTCGCAACAACTGAAACTTTTGAAAGAAACTCTTGAAACCAGTCTCAGTGAAATCGAGGGCAAGTTGAACAAGTTGAATTTATTCTGATTGGCTGATCGCTGTCCTCAAGAATCGACTTTTTGTCCTAGTTTAGAACGAAGTTATTCCGTAGCATTGTCAGACGCAGCAAACTCCCCTGACTGTGATGGTTTAATTACCTGGCTAGTCTGAATCTGTTGTTCTAACTGTTCACTGGTGGAAACCAAATTGCTCAAGCCGTTAACTAGAGTCCGCACATTCTCTAAAAAGGCAGGATCTCCCGTAATTGATTCGAGATCGGAAGTGATTTTTTGCGAATTATCAAAGGTGACCCTTGCGGAATCCAAGGTTTTTTGCAGACTAACCAAACTCTGATCGCTACCAAAACTGGCAGTGATATTTTTTAGATTGTTCGATGCCACTACAGCATTAGTAGTCAACTCATTAAGATTGCTCGCCAGTTGCTTAGTGTCTGCGGCATCAACTGTTTTGTCAATTTTGACGACTAAAGTTTGTAGGCGATCGCTGGTGGTGCTGATACTGTCAAGGGTAGTGGTTAAATTGGACTCATTTTGGGCAATTAGCTGCTCAACATTGTTAGTCAATTTATTGACCTGTTGGGCAGTGGTTTGAAACGCTTTCGCGGTGGTGACTAACTCTTGGGAAGTAGAGTCTACTTCTTTCTGTAGCTGACTCACTAATGCCGTGGTATTTTTCGTCAGATTGGCAACTTCAGCCGCAGCCAGTCCTGCATTAGCTACCGTAGTGTTTACCTTACCAACAAATTCTGGTTCACCATAGGCTTTACTAAAACGATAGGTATAGGGTAATAAATCGTCTAGGGTAATGCCCTTTTCTCCCCGTAATCGAGCCTGGTCACAAATTATTTGGGAGGCATCGCAACTGGAGTCCAAAGGACTCATCTTAGCTACTTTGGCGGGGAGGGTGGATTCAGGAACAATATCAATGAAAGTATCCCCAATTAGTCCTGAACTTCTTGCCATGAGGGTAGAATTGGCGGGAATTAATAAATTAGTTGAATCGATTTCTAGCACCACATCCACCCCATTCGTACTAGGCTGAATATCATCAATACGACCCACCTGTAATCCACGATAGCGCACACCATCGCCGATTTTAATGCCATTCACATCGGGAAAATCAGCAATAATTTGATAGCTTTTTTTGCCAAAGGTAAAACCTCTAATCCAAAGGGTTAAACCGCTAAACAACAATACTCCCAAGATAATTAATAACCCAACTGAACCCTCTCTTAAGGTACGCGATCGCATACTACTCCTCTTAATTATTTATCTAGCTTACATAGTTTAGTTAATTAACCCGAATGGGCCCATCCACACTACCGCTGAAAAACTGTCTGACTAGGGGATTATCGGTAGTATCAATTTCTTCGACAGTACCAATCCACTGCACTTTGCCATCGTAGAGAAACACAATGCGATCTGCCGTGCGACGAATGGTACTATGCTGATGACTCACCATAATGTAGGTGCCACAACCACGGACTGTACATTGTAAATCCCGCACCAAATCTTCAATCACAGTGGAAGCGATGGGGTCTAAACCAGCGGTAGGTTCATCATACAGCACAATTTCTGGTCTACTCTGGGGATTTTCAGGGTTAAAAATAATGGAGCGAGCAAAACTAACTCTTTTCCGCATCCCTCCTGATAATTCCGCAGGAAAGCGGTTGTTAGTGCCTGACAATCCCACCATCTCCAACTTTTCATCCACCAGTTGTTTGATTTTGCGCCGACTCAGGTTGGAGTGTTGGTACAGCAGAAAGCCGACGTTTTCTTCCACAGTTAGGGAATCAAATAAGGCGGCTTGTTGAAACACCATGCTAATGCCAATGGGATCGCTTTGGTCTTCAATTAGCCCTGTACGCTTGGCACCGTTAATATAGATTCCTCCCTGGTCAATGGGCATCAACCCAGCAATCATCCGCAGGATCGTCGATTTTCCTGTACCAGAGGGGCCAATAATGACTAACGCTTCTTGTCGATCAATTTTCAGATTAACTCGGTCAAGAATTACATTCTTGCCGAAAGCTTTGCTCACCCCCCGAAGCTCAATCAAGGGGACTTTCGGGTCGATCTGAGTCACCCCTAAGTTTTCTGTGGTTACTGCCATAAGCTCAAAGTTTCATCAACTATGCTTATTTTACTAGTCAATCTTATTTGTCGGTTTTATCCGTCAATTTTACTCCTCTAGTTCTAAACCAAATACACGAGCAACTGATTTGGTAACTTTGTAACCAGAATCAATGGATTCGAGGGGATCTTTGCGTAACCGATGACGTAAACACAAAACGATGACTCGCCGAATATCATCCACTGTAACTTCTGTCCGTCCTTCAAAAGCAGCGATCGCCTTGGCGGCACGGTTGGTAACGATATCCCCCCGTAAACCATCTACATCTAGCTCCGAGCAAATTTCGGAAATCTTGACCCGCAGTTCATAATCTAGGTTCACCGAGGGTAATAGCTGCTGTGCCTGGACAATTTTTTCCTGTAGAGCTGATTGTTCGGCACCATACTTTTGACTAAAGGCATCAGGATTACCGTCAAAGTCGGCTCTTTGCTCCACAATTTGCACTCTCAGGTTCGGTTCTTTCACCGTACGAATTTCGGCGTGCATGCCAAAGCGGTCTAGAAGTTGAGGACGTAATTCTCCTTCCTCTGGGTTACCTGAACCGACCATGACAAACTGGGCGGGGTGACGAATCGAAATTCCTTCCCGCTCAACGGTGTTCCAGCCCCCAGCAGCGGAATCTAGCAAAACATCCACTAAGTGATCATCCAGGAGATTAACCTCATCCACATAGAGAATGCCACGGTTGGCTTTTGCCAGCAATCCAGGCTCAAAGGCTTTTACTCCATCAGCCAAGGCTTTTTCAATATCAATGGTGCCGCAGACTCGATCCTCCGTTGCTCCTAGAGGGAGATCGACCATCTGAACTTTTTTCTTAACTGTGGCGATCGCTTCTCCCTGTTCCAGTCTCTCCTTCACCTCATCACTCATGAGGTCAGGATCTTGCGGATCGCTATTAAAAGGATCTCCCGCTACCACATCAATTTCAGGTAATAAATCGGCTAGGGCGCGGATGGTAGTGGATTTGCCTGTACCGCGATCGCCCATAATCATCACCCCACCAATTTTGGGATCGATCACGTTGAGCAAAAGAGCTAGTTTCATCTCTTCTTGTCCCACAATAGCCGTGAAGGGGAAAACCTGGCGACGAGTTCTGGTAGGTGCGGGGATTGTTGCAGTCATATTAATCTGGGTATATCAAACAGGTGAGCTTGCCGTTAATTGCTTATTAAAGAGTGTGTTTTCATTGTGCCATGTTTTAGGGTTGCCCAGCTATTAAGGATTTTTGCTTAGTTGCTGCCAATGGCTGACGGGTCATTCTACCTAAGTTAGAACAGGATTAGGAATAACGATAAAACCCGTATCAAGATCACCCAAAACAATGTTTTTGGTTATGCCCCAATGCCACCAGTAAGCAGCAATGTAAGCACAGAGCAGACTATCTAATTGATCTTCGATCGCTTTTAATTCTTTGCCTGTTTGTTTGCTGCCAATCCCAGGGATACAGTCTACAGCAGCCAGACTCAGAGCAGGTTCTAGTTTGGGTAGCAAGTCTGTAATATAGCTTCGTAATTGATTTAATTCCTGACGGCGATCGGCAAGTTTACCCTTCTTGTATTTTAAGATTCTAGCTAACCCAAATAAATTAATCGTGGCGGGATGGGGAAACACCTCGATCTGATATCGACCTAGCTGCTGTGGCTCAATTGTTGGGGCGTGGAGAAAGTTCCTTGCTAATAAACTTTGACTAAAACCTGTAGTGCGAGAAGCAAATTTCAGACCCAAATTGGCGGGATAGCAGCCAGCATGGTAACGACCAAAATGTTTATGGGTTAGCTTATCAGCTAATCTCATACCTGTGGAATTATTGATAATTGTCGGCGCATCAATGGCAATTAAAGCTGGGTCATTGTTCCTCGTCTGGCGATCAATCCAGCCCAAAACATCCTTAATTTCCAGAATTGTAGTCAGCTCAATAATTTTCAAAGCGTTATTTTGCCATGCCAGACAACATAACCCACTAGCTCCTGACCACCAACCAAAATCCACGCCAATAAATTTCATCTGCATCTAAACAGAACTAAACCTAGGAGCATCAATAATTCACAGATCATTCTGACTCCGAACAATATTCTCCGTTATTTCCGCCAGCTCACTGAGTTCTATTTCCAGTTTTCTGGCTCGCTGTTCATAATGCAGTTTTTTGGCGATCGCCGCCCTGGCTAAATCTTCTCGCTCCTGACTAAGGGCTTTTTTGGCGACTCTGTTCCAGGTTTGGACTTCAGCGATGGCTTCCTGATATTGGGGCTGGATCTGATTCCAAACCGATTTGAGATCAATCAGGGCTTCTGAGGCAAGTTTTTGATTAGTTCTCGCATCTTTTCCTTGTAGAGCCTGTTGAATTGGCTCATATAACTTGGAGAGATCAAGGGTCGTAATGGCAGGGAGATAGTTTCTAATTTGTTTGCTATCGCTAATTCCTGTTTTACACCAGCTAGCAAAATGTTCGCAGTTATTGGAGAGTAAATTGTAGTTATTTTCTCCCAGTCTACTTTTCGCCCGTTCAACCACCACATCGGGAATATAGCCAAAGCCCTCGCTATATTCAGCTACATATACGGGATTTCCTCGACTAAAGGTAGCTAGAGAAGTCTGTTCAATGATTTCCCTGGGCTTACGATAATGAATTACCGTACCGTCACCACAATCAATTCCGTAGTGTTTGTAAACTCCTTGTAACTGACCAAAATTTCGATATACGTAAATACAGTCGCCCTTCGCCATTGAATAGTAATCTAGATCAATCTAGCTGAATTGTTTAATTATTTGGGTTTTTTGGGTATTTTTGGGACTTTTAGACCCAATTCCCGCTGCAAAAGTTTAATCGACTTTTCGCTGATATAGCTATCGGCACTAATGACATCAGGAATACGAATTAGATCTTCCCGCATTGCCACAATTTCCGCTTTAACCTGATCATAGCTGGTATAGCCCGCAATTACTGTATGAGCCGCCCGAATTACAGCCCGTAGTCGATCGCGATCGCTCAAAGAAGAAGTCAAGACTAATAAATCGTCTCCTCTTTGGCTGTTGACAATACTTGAAGCCACACTTAAGGTTCCTTCGCTCAAGCTCACAATCCCTAAACAAGCTTGGGGTGGCAGCCCCTTGATGAATTCCAATTCTTTGTTGTAGTCATACATATCAATGGGAATGACCCGAAAAGAGTTGGGGGGGACAATTGCCAGCACTTCTTTGATAAAGTAGCGGTTGGTGATTAAGGTGCCAAAGTTAATTTCTGCCAGGATTTGAGGTAACTTCTCTAGCTCAACTAGCTCAATCTCAATCCCTAAGGTATTGCGCAACTCTTGCTGAATAATTTCCCCCGCACCAATATCTCGTTGTGGTACGGTCACAACCACGCGATCGCAACAGCTAATGCGCCAATCAATTTCTTCAAAAAATAGTTCTTTAACCTGATCAATGGTGCAGCCCAGCTCTAGCACTCGATCTACCCCTTCTTTAATCGCTTTGATGGATGCCGCTACAGGAGAATCTGGTTCCGTGAGATGTTCGTGCTCATGGTGCTTAACGTAAATACCTGAACCAGCGATGGATTCTACCAAGCCGCTTTCTTCTAGCTGTTGGTAGACTTTACTAATGGTATTGCGATGTAAACCAGTGATCATCGCCAATTGTCTAGTACTGGGTAAACGATGAGCAGGGGGATATTGTCCAGAAGCGATCGCAAACTGAATTTGAGCAAATAGCTGTTTAGAAGCGGGGATATCGCTATCTGACTGGATTTGAAAGTTCAGCATAGAATTCAGCGTACCGATGGAGTTTTATGTGCGCCATTGTAGAGGTAAATTCAATTTTTTTCCCTAAATAGTTAAAAATGTTTTGATCTTTGATAAAAGACCCACAGTAAATCCATTAGTTAAGTCTCGGAATCTGAAGGAGAACTGTTGATGAAGGAGGGAGATAAGAAAGCCACCACCGCCCCTAACATAAAGCCGATAATATTCCGAAATAGAGGTAAAAATTCAGGAGTACGAATTACCACAGGTCCCATTCCAAAAGCAATAAACAGAATTCCCCACAGCGGCGACATAATTAACCCCCACTGCCAGGCAATTACCTGGTCTTTGTTACGAGGAATGACCGCCACTCCCAAGATTACACCCCCGACAATTGAACTAATCAAGGTTAAAATCCATTGCTCTTGAGGTAATCCAGGAACAGCACTACAACCATTTTTTAGCAGACAACCTTTGACGGACTCCAAAGCTTCAACAATGGCATTATTCTCACCATGTTCGCGAATATAGTACATATTGCCAAAGCGAGTTTGTAATTCAATCCAAAAATTACGGGGCAGCAATTCATATACCGCATCCCCAATGCTAAAGGCGAGCAGGTTGCCCCCTCGACTGTCCGCCACGAGCAAGATACTTTTATCATCTAGACCCCAGAACTTTTTCACTGCCCGACCAGGAGAGCGATCATATTGCGTTAAGACTCTCATTTTCCAGCCTGTTTCCGCTTCAAATTGCTCCAGATTTTCGATTAAAGATTTTTCCTGTAACTCTGGCAATAAGTTAGCTAGATCCACTACTGGAGTGACTTCACTTGGCAACAATTCTGGATTGTTAACGGCTAAAGCAGGGGGGGTTAACCAAGTGACCAAGACTAGCAAGCAGACCCCTAACATCAGCAGGGAACGCTGTATCAACTTATTTGCCATGATTGTTTTATTAAAAAAAATATTGGTATACAAATTCGGTTTTATAAAAAATGTTCTTATTTTTGTTACATTTATTTACCTTACTCTAAGGTTATCATTTATTCGACGGGGATTCTTCTACAGGGAAGCTCTTTCTTGGGGGCGCATTGAAAACATCTCTTGGTCTGGGACTACGCCATACTTTCCAAGCCGCTTTTACCCCAGCAACCACCCCAAAGCTACCTTGTCTCACTTGCTGTACTTGTTGTTTTGCCGTTACTATGCCCCGATCCACCTGCTGCACAACTCCCGTAGCTTTAGTGATGCCTTGGTTGAGATCTTCTGTTAATTCTCCTACTTCCTTCCCTGTTAAGCGAATTGCTTCTAAGGTGGGAGGAAATTCTCGATTGAGGGTTTCAAAAAGCTTTTCCGCACTTCGAGCCGCTCGACCCACCTCTTGCAAAGTCGGAATCGTGACTAGTAAAACAGCAAACAGGCTAAAAGAAACTAGAATCACAGATAATCCTAGCCAAAATAAAGGGTCTATCATAAAAATTAAGCAGTCGGCATCCTAAAATTTTAAAGGTGATCGGTCATCGTCGAGTTTAAATTTTGTTCTTCTGGAACTGAATTAGTAAAGTTAGTAGCTTTGACAGTGGTGCGGCTGGTTTCAATACCTGTGGCGATCGCTAATTTTAATCGTGCTAAAGTGTCCTGCCAATTTTCTAAAGTACTACCAGAAAGACGATCTGCCTGTAGTTGGATGCTGGTGGTTAAATCTTCTGCTAATTCGGGTAACGCATCAGCGGATTTTTTAATTACTTTTCTCGTTTCTCGCCCTGTCCGAGGGGCAATTAATAGTCCCACGGCTGTACCCACTGCACTACCAATCATCAAGCCGCCCAGAAACACCCCTAAGGAATTGTTTTTCGACATAATTATACCTACTATCAAGTTCATTAACTTAAGCTTATCAGTAGATAATATTTTCCTTGATTATTTGAAAATCGGTTAAATGACAAGTTCCATTACCATTATATTACCCAATAAAACTATACTAGTTAAATTTTGTACATTTTGTTATTGTATATATTTTATACAATAAGTTTTTAGAGACTAATCTTTTTCACATAGGGCAAAACAGAAATATTTTTTGACAATACTGCTTGATTTTATTTGGAGTAAATTTGGAGGTTAACAATCCACATTGAATTCGCTTGAGAACTTCTTCATTACAGTCATCATGAAATTCATACCCATCTAATTTGATAATTTGCTTTAATTTATCTACAGGAGCGAATCTAGCATCAGCATAGTAGACAACAGTTTTGTGCTGGATGAAACTATGATCATTGCAATCTAATATGACTGTAGTGTCTGAACCAGTACGTAATGTTGTTAGATTAACGAAAACAACATTTAAAGAATCTGCATCGGGTTTAGTCAAAACAATCCAGAGGTGCTTAGTTGATTGATTAGGCTTTGGAAGTAAAATGCAAGTACCAGGGTAAATCTCATCATCCATGAAAACTTAGTTAGATCGGACTCTTTATACTAAAGTTCAAACTATCTAAGATTAACTTAATAATGCATCGATCATTGCCAAATTTTCCATCTCTAACTCAATAGATTTGGCTTCTGCTTCAGTTTTACCACCAGCTAGCAAAATATCATGATATTCAATCGGTATAGATGATCCTTCAGGATCTTGCCACTCTGGAGTATTTTCGTGAAGATATTCAACTAGATTCCAGCGATACCAGTGACCAAACTCGCCGAATATTCTTTGTATTAATTCTTCTTCGGCTTCAGATAATTCATCATAAGAGTTTTTCTCTTTTATCAAATGTACGTCGTAACCCGAAGGAGAAGAAATGTGCTGAAGCCAGTAACTATTGGAATTTGGGGATGCGCCTTCGTTAATACGATCTAAAGTGTTACTAAGCACGGGACCATGAGGCATTGATACGTAATGATCATAAGTTACTGGTCTTCCCCATTCCAATAAAGCTGTTCGATCCACAATGTACATCAATTTAATGAGTTTCATATAGCACATTTTTCCGCCACGCAACTTTAGCAATAGAGTGGCGACTTGTGTAGATTTTTTTTCATTAAAATGAGGTTTCATGGATTTATTGTTTTGGCTGTCAATTTTATAACTTTCTTCTAAACCGTCTTTTATTCAATGAGATACTTAACACATCTTAACGTAAGTTAAACATAGTCTGTTGATTAATTAATCATATATCTAATCCTAGGTCTTTTATCAAATCTTCATGTTAGAAATTTATGCTTTGCAAAGAAAGCTTTGTTATCTTTAACACATTTGTAAACTTACCAATGTCAGGCTCAAATATTACCTTACAATTACCTGTAGAGCCATTTCTATTTTTGGATACAATAATTTCCATAACGCCCTCTTCTTCAGTGTCTTGATTATAATAGTCATCTCGATAAAGCAGTAATCCTAAATCCATATCCTGCTCGATGTCGCCGCTATCTTTAATGTCTGATATTAAAGGACGTTTATTCGCTTGAGATTCAACGCCTCTGTTGATCTGAGCTAAAGCCACAAATGGAACGTCAAACTCCTTTGCAATATCTTTGAAAGCACCAGAAAACTTTCCCACAGTTTGCGCTCTATTTCCTGCTGCTCTATCTCCTAACTTCTGAATATAGTCCAATACTACCAAACCTAATTCGCCTCTCTCAGAACTGATTCTACGAAGAACAGAACGGACTTTGGCAGGGGTTAGTTGAGTAGCAGGAGTATCATCAATGATGATGGGTAGTTCCGCTAATTTGGTTAGTCCACTAACTAAGACATCGTACTCATCCTCGTAAATCTCATTGTGTATCAGTCTATGAGAATCAATACCAGTGTGCATCGAGAGAAATCTTTTGGTTAACTGTTCGCTCGACATCTCAGCCGAAAAGAAAACTACTGCCTTTTGTTGCTCTAGGGCAATATGATTGGCTAGATGGCAAGCAAGCCAAGTTTTACCCATAGAAGCTCTGGCAGCAACTACAATTAAGTCCTGCTTGATTAACCCACCAATTAAAGCATCTAAATCTTCTAACCCAGTAGGATAGGCAGGAGAAGAACCTTGCTCTATTTTCTCGAATACAGATGCTAAACAATCACTGATCGGCAGAGGTTTGAACTTATTTTGCTTATTAGTAGTAAGATTGAATATCTTTTCTTCCGAGGTATTGAAAACTGTCTCTAGTTCGGTGGCATTATCATATCCTAAAGCTTCTATTTCATTAGCCGCTGCTATTAGTTGACGACGTTGGTACTTTTCTAGAACCAAACAAATGTAGCGGTCGATATTGGTGGCGGAAATAGTTCGGTTGAGTAGTTGGGATAATTTAGCCGTACCTCCTGCTTTGGTTAATGATTTGTGGTCTTTTAACCAAGTCAATACGCCCATATAGTCTGTTTGTTTATCTTGGTTATGAAGCTTTAGTGCTGCCTTATAAATCTGCTGATGGGCAGCAACATAAAATGCCTCAAGGGGGAGGATAGAAACAGCGATACTAATAGCACCAGGGTCAAATAGAATGCTTCCTAATATGGCTTCTTCAGCTTCGATATTGGTAGGAGGGAGATTATTACTGCTCATTTTGATTGTTGAATAAATTACTTAACTTCTTGAGCTTGTCAGCAGACATTAGTTTTTTATTTGGTTTGTCCGTAGTAGTGACAATCTTTGGTTGTGATGCGGTGGGTGGTTTAGTAGAAAGGGGTTCTGCTTTTGTCCAACCTTCTTTGATTGCCTTGTTTAACCAACCGCCAGGGTTAGGAATATCTTGTTTAGTCAATTGATATTTCAGAGCTTCAATTGCAGCTAATACAGTTTCTTCGGTAGTTGCTGTAATGGTTTTGATCAAAGTTGGATTCAAACTAATTCCTAGTTCATCTAACTCTGATTGAATCTTGTCTGAAACGAGAGATTTAGTTTTGATCTTCTTGTCGATGGGTGTAACTTTATTAGCTATCTCCTGCTCGCCTAATTTACTTCTCAGGTTTTCATTTTGCTCTTGTAGTCTTTCTACTTGAGACTCCAAATGATGAACCCGATAAACTTGTCCAGCTAATGCTTCACACTTACGTTTGAGTTCTTTATTCTCAGCTTCTAGCTTTTTAATCCTCTCTTGAAGACGAGTAATTACTTTGCCGTGAGAAGTAGAATTAGGTTTGGCAACAGGACTTACAGGTAAAGAGTTTTGTTTACTTCTCAACTCTCCTATGTGCTGTTTTATCTCTGGATATTTGTAGAGATAGCTAACACTTACCTGTGCTTCCCTGGCTACAGTATGAAAATTGATTTTAGAGTTAAGCTTTTGTAATCGCTCAATGGCTTGGTAGACGTTGTTTTTAGAATCTTGCTTTCTCTGTTCTTGAGTCTGTTTAAGGTTATTTATTCTAAACTCTCTTGTTTCATCGTTACCGCTACTCATACTGCCTCCTGTAACGATAGGATGATTTTGTCTAGTTGGGCAGCTTGTCTAGCAAACTGCTCTACCAATACCGCATGACCATTAGCTAAAGCTCGTTCCTGTTTTTCCCTCAGTTCATCTCTAAGATTTGCATATTGAGATAGCTTCTCTATTTTTGCCACAAAGAAACGGCAGGTATAGCAAGCACGAAACTTGTCGCATTCTTCATTTAGATCCAGTCCACAGTAGCCATAAATAGGGGTATTGACGTGAGTACCAGCTACTTCTAACTCATGAGCTACTGGATTGTCCCAAAAAGATTTAGGCATCGATTCATAATAGATTTTTTTGCCATCTGCATTTACTAAAGCTGACTGAATATGACCGACTTCTTTCTCTATCTGTTCGCAAGTAACTTGAGTGTAAAAATTAGCTGTAGTAGCCAATCGTCGATGACCAGCCCAAGCACTAACTACTGATAAATCGTGTCCTTTAAGAAATAACTCGGTTAATCTTGTTTCTCTAATCAAACGAGTTTGAAATTTACCTAATTCACCATTATCATCTAGAATATTTTCTGCTTTAATCAGAGTGCGAATTGCATTTTGAAGAGGACTTCCATTAGTAGGAATAACTTTTTCAACTGGTTTTAATCTAGGATGATTAGGATCTGATTGAGAAATATTTTGATAATGACAAAATAGATATTCCCAATCTTGCCCCCACAATTCTTCTATGTATTCAAGCTGTTCTTGAACAACTTTAGCTATAGTTGTCGTAATTGGGACAGAATGTTGATGAATTTTTTTTCTTTTTTTGCGCCACCAAACTATTTTCCATTTGCCACCTACCTGCTCTAAACAATCTTTCTTGAGTAATGCCAATTCATAAGGACGCATGGCAGCAAAGAAGCAAATAATCCACATTCGAGCAATTGGGTCTGGAAGCTTATGTAAGTTCTTTTCTATCTGTTCTCGAACAATGTCGGGTATTGGGTCTGGATTACTAATTTTTTGTTTTGGGTAATCGCTATCTCTAATAATGTCTGGGTCAATTTCAAACCAACCTTGAATATTGCCAGTAGTAAATAATTGCCTTAAACTTTTAAGTCTATTTCTAACTGTTTCATCAGTAGTATCACCCCAGGCTATAAAATCGAGAATTAAATCTCGGTTAATTTGTTCTATATCTAGAATATCTTTGTCTAATAAATAATTAGAGAATTGTCGAAACCCAGTTATGTATTTATCAAGAGTGCTATGGGGTTTGTTTAATTTGCATAAATGATAAATATATTTTTTATAAAATAGTTTAAGCCAATCATTTTTGATAATACTAAAATTAAGAATAAATCTATTTTGGTTGTTATTCCCCAAAGCATTAATTGCTCTTATATCCCATTCGTCGTCATTAAAAATAAAAGCTTTTACTCTAGTCGTTTTTTGAGAATATCTACTAAGATTTATTTTGGTCAGATCAATAGATTCTGCTGCTCTTGTACCACAAACCCTACAAACAAAAAACTTTTTGTTGTATAGAATTTGAATAAGTATCATTTGTCTAGCATTACATTTTTCATTAGGACAAGCAAATCCATGACCAGCTATGGTATTTCTAAAATAATTATCGTGTAAACTGCAAAAATCCAAAATTCTTTTTTGGCAGTTAATATTTGAACATTTGAAACTTCTTCTTCTAATCCCATTTATTAATTGAGTGCCATTCAACAATAAACCTGGTTGACCACAATGAATACAAGAAAATTCTTTTTGATATTCTTTTTTCCAATTTATTTTAACCATTACTAATCATCTCCTTTAAAGGATTAATTCTTAGCTGAAGATAATTAATATCTTTTTGAATTTCTTTAGCTACTCTAACCATGCCCAATTTATTAGCTTTTTCCAGTTCATCCTTTAGTCTTTCTATGTCTTGTTTTAGATAAAGTAAATCTTTTTCTGAAGTCATCCAATCTCCACAACGCCAACAACTATTTACAGTTGGGCAAGGTTTTTTAAGATTACTTCTATGACATTCCCCTTGTTGAGTAGATATTTGGTGAAATCTAAGCCTCATATACTCTTCAATCGCATCTTGTGGTTTATGAGTGGCTACTATTTTTCCTTCGATATTGACAAAATTTTTCTCTTTAATTAATTCCTGATACTCATCTCCTATTACTTCTTTGAGAAGATGTTTGTAATGGTTTTGCATATCAGGATTGCGGTGTCTGAGATATTTTTGAATAATTAAATCTCTAACACCAGCATTGGTCATTATTGTTCCTACTGTGCGTCGAAATTGATGAGAAGTAAAATACCAAGTTTTTTCATCTTTGGAGCAAATATCATATTTAATAGCTAATTTATTAAGCCAACGATTAAATGTATTGATATACATTACTTTGGCAGTAGGAATAAAATTAAAATTTCGACCATTTTTATTACTGCAAAATAGTTTGTTATACTTATTGGCAAAATGGGTTTTGATATATTCTTGTTGCTCTTTAATTATTACTACTAAATCTAAGGAAACTGGTAGCTCATCTTCTATCTTAAATTTCTCAGTCTCTTTTAATCTCAATCTCCATTGATTTTCTCTTTTTCTCAAACAATCTAATGGTAGATTAAGCAATTCTCCAATTCTTAATCCCAAAGCTCTAATAATTAGAACTTTTCTTTGCATAGGTTCTGGGAAATAATGCAAATTTTCTTCTAGCTGATTCCACACTTCTTCTGGAATATAGTCAATATCATCATTTTTTGGTTTTGATGTTGTTTTTCTACCCCTAAACCAATAAGTATTTACATCAAGCCAACCTTCTTGACGACAGGTATCAAATAGATTTTCTAAACTTGTGTAATGAAGAGAAATTGTCCTTTCCGAAACTCCAATTAAATGAATCCAATATTCAAATTGTTCAAAGAGGTCATTATTAACGTATTTAATGCTATTAATTTTTTTCTCTTTCAGGAAATTTGCAAATTTTCTAAAATGACAAATATCATTGGCTATATACTTTATTGATAATTTTAAGTTAGCTCTTGTTAGTACATAAAGCTTTGCCAATAAATTAAACCATGAAGGCTGAATTTTACCAAAATTAACTGTTAAGAATTTTTGATGTTCATGAGTTTCTAATCCTAAATCTTTTTTTGTTCGCCAAATATCTTTTTGAAGTAGAGGGTTTTGTAGTAATTGTGATGGTATTTCTTTTTCAAACAAGCCATCGTATTCTTGTGATGACCAATCAAACTGACTTAAATTCATTCTTTTTCTTCTCTTTCAATTACTTCCCACAAATTTGCTTCTTCGATGACATGAGAGTAGACATCAAGCGTAGTCGCTATACTGGCATGACCCAATAAATACTTAACTCTATCTGGTGAATAATCAGCTCTTAATAGACGAGTAGCATAGGTATGTCTGAACAAATGAGGGTAGACTTTAATACCTGTTTTATTCTCTAAATTCTTGAGTATTTTGTTTGGTAGGGTTAGCATTATCGGCGTACCGATATTCCCTTCCCAAATATTGACAAAAACATATTCTGAATTTGTGCTTGGGTACTCCTTCATGAGATATTCGTCATATAGTTGAAGCAGTTCTTTAGTTACTGGAATTGTCCTCTCTTGAGTCTTAACTAATGCTCCATTTGGATTGTCTTCTCTTCTGACTACTCGAATAAAGTAATCCCCGAAATCTCCAACGTCTTCGTGTTTTAAGCCACAGAGCGCACCTTTGCGTATACCAGTTCCGTTGAACATTAGAATCATTAGCTTATCCCTAAGATTGCTACAAGCATCTTTTAGCAATACCAGTTAGTATACCTGTCGTACCGATCCTCGTGTTTCCTGTTTTATAGACCGCATGAAACCTTTCAAATTGGCTAAAATCAACTGTTTTGTTACAGAGATGGTAGTCGTAGAAAGTTGACACAGCAGTAATTGCTCGATTTATAGTCTTCTCCGATCTATTCGCTTCTACTGGCTGCAAAGAAATTACTTTTGTATCTCCTATTCTTAGCCAGTAAGCAAAGTCTTCTAAATCGTGATGAAGATTGACATTCTGCCAATCTAAGCATTTGTGGTGTAGAAATTCCCACCATCGTTTCAAGTCAGTTCCATAGGCTTGTACTGTATTTGGTGACTTAGTAGCGCATAGGGAAGTTAAGTAACGCTGTATTGGTTCAACTACCTGATAGTCTTCGTCCAGCATTACCCAGATGATTTTGTTTGTATATGGGTCAGTTCCTTTCTGTAGTGTGAGCATCATGCAATTAACTATACATCACAATACTCATTGTTGAATAAATTGTTTTAGGTAATTGTAACTTTACTTAATAGAAAAAAATTGCCCTTTGTTGTTGTTGTTTATTATTAAAATAAAGGGTAATATAATTACCATCTGTATTCCTATTAATTTAGAGCATCGGCAAGAAATTGTGGCGGCTTTAGCCAATCGCTACGGTAAAGAATATGTCTTGATGGAGCGAGTATTTCAATCAACTATTACCCAGGAAAGTTGTTTCATTGAAATTTGCGATCGCCGAAGGCGTGGCACAGCCAATCGCGAAGCTATATGCGAAGCGGATCACTTTGATCCCCTAACCCTAAAACAAATTAGTCATTGTCCTCAGGTAATTTATTTAACTTCTACGGATATAGGATTTGCGGCTTGTCTCAGAATGACTAAATTAACTCAAGTTATGCTTCAGATTGGTGGCGTTGCCGTTAAGCTTGAGTCTACAGGAGTCGCTTATGATCAAGATCGGTGGTTGGCTTGCTCAAATGTCGATGACGTATTTGAGATTTATTCTCTATTTGTAACGTTAATCGAAGGGGAAGATTATTACTACTCCTGTGGGATGCATAATTTTGGCAAGGCAGATGTGGCGATAGCCCTGACAGAAGATCTGGGTTTGGCAATTTATGTGATGAATGTTTTTAATTACTATCGTTTAACTGAGTCACCGATTCTTCAAGATGGGCATACTTTTCAACCCGATATTACATGTTCTCAGTATCAAATTAAATGGATGATGGATCAGGAAAATGATCAGGATAGTTATCAGCATAACCCTCATGGAAGATGGTATTTACAAAAGTTAGCTTCTAGCTTCTAGCTTCTAGCTTCTAGCTTTTATAGATATTTGAGCCTTTAGATATTTGAGCCTTTTCAATACTCATTACTCCTGATGCAAAATTTCCCCTTTCTCTCCTAGTTGAGGACATGGTTTACCCTGACGATGATACATAGCCGCAATCTCAGGATAGCCCCATTCAAAAGCTGTCTGTTGATAGACTTCGGGAGTTAAACGAACTTGATCATAAAAGCCCGCCTGTAAACGTTGTCGTTGAGCTTCAAACAATACCACTGCATTAGCGACAGACACATTCAGCGACTGTACCATGCCCTGCATGGGAATAATAATATGACCATCTACCAGAGCCGCTGCTTCATCGGTAACACCCCATCTTTCTGTCCCCAGCAGAATTGCCGTCGGTTTAGTATAGTCAACTTCTCGATAGTCAATGGCGATCGCACTTAAATGAGCAGCATAAACCTGATAATTTTGCTGTTGGAGATGTTTAATGGCAGTGGTAATCTTGGGATGAGAATGTAACTTGACCCATTTTTCGCTGCCTTGAGCAACTTGAGAATAAGTGGGGGTTGCGCTGTGGCGATTGACAGCATGAACAGCAAGAATGCCCACCGCATCACAAGTGCGGATAATTGCCGAAAGATTATGTGGTTTATGGACATCCTCCATCAATACCGTTAGATCTGGCTGTCGTTGATCCAGAACTTGCTTGATGCGTTCATATCTTCTAGGAATCATGTAGTCTTGGAGCTAAAGGGTCTTGCACTGTGCTTGATTGTATAGCAAGCGATCGCATAATACCAACGCCACCATCGCTTCCACCATGGGGACAGCTCTCGATAATACACAGGGGTCATGTCTTCCTTTGGCAGCTAAAACAGTTTCTTCCCCTCCTTGGGTCACAGTTTTTTGTGATTTACCAATAGTTGCGGTGGGTTTAAAAGCTACCCTAATGACAATATTTTCGCCGTTAGAAATACCCCCTTGAATTCCCCCAGAACGATTAGACACGGTGCGAATTTCCCCCTGGTCGTCGATGTAAAATTCATCGTTGTGTTCACTCCCGGTCATGGTAGTACCAGCGAAGCCTGATCCAATTTCAAACCCTTTGGTAGCGGGGAGAGACATCACGCCCTTAGCCAAATCTGCTTCTAGCTTATCAAAGACAGGATCTCCTAGACCTCTTGGTACATGACGTGCCACACATTCCACCACGCCACCTAAGGAATCTTGCTCTTTTCTGGCTTGCTCAATCAGCTCAATCATGGCTTCAGCGCATTCCCCATCTGGACAACGGACAATATTACTTTCTACTTGTTCTAAGGTAACGGTATTAGAATCAACTTCTGCTTCCAAATCCTTAATTCTTTTCACATAGCCCACAATTTCCACCCCGGCAACCAAGTGCAGAATCTTTTTGGCGATCGCCCCCGCTGCTACTCGACCAATAGTCTCCCTGGCTGAAGAACGCCCACCACCTTGATGATTACGAAAACCATACTTGGCATCATAGGTAGCATCCGCATGGGAAGGACGATATTTAACTGCCATCTCATCATAATCTTGCGATCGCGCATCTTTGTTCCGCACTAGGATAGAAATTGGCGTACCTGTAGTCCGACCCTCAAAGACCCCTGACAGGATTTCACAGCGATCGCTTTCTTTTCTAGGAGTGGTAATCTTACTTTGCCCTGGTCGGCGGCGGTCTAGATCTACCTGAATCTCTTCGGCAGTAATTTCCACTTGTGGGGGGCAACCATCAATGACGACCCCAACACCTCCACCGTGAGATTCACCATAAGTTGTGATGCGAAATATCTGACCAAAAGTGTTCCCCATGATGCCTATTGCGTCGTAGTAAAGCGATTTGTATTGTATCGCAACTTCAGTAGTCGTTGTTGGAGGACAGCTAAAAAATTTTCAGACAAGATTAACTCTAAGATCACTTAAGATTACTATGAATAATTAAGAATAATTAATTCTGCTGCTGATTACGCCACCAGCCACGAACTAAGCGAATTTCTTCATAGCTATATGCTTCTCCCAAACTATCTTTGATGGTTTTGAGAGTCAGATCTCCTACCTGTTTAATTGTCTTGATAATCGCCTGCTGTTTCTCGGCTGTAACCAATCTATTGAGAGCGACTGGTTGATTCATTTCCATCAGTTCGCTCAAGTGAGTGCTAATGGTACTTACTGCAAAACCTCGTGATTGGGCAATTTCGGCAATGCTTAATCCCTGTTGATGGAGTTGCAGGGTAGCCATTTGGCTTTTAGAAGGAATACTTACTGGTAACTGATGTTGCTGGTCAAATTCCAGAATTTCGGAAATAAAGCGATCGCCATATTGTTGGGCTTTGTATTCACTAACTCCCGAGAGGTTAGTAAAATCAGTAATATTCTGGGGGCGGAGCTGCGCCATTAGTTTGAGACTCGAATCAGCAAAAATCATATAGGGGGCAAGGGAATTGCGATCGGCGATCTGCTTCCTGAGCTTTCTCAGTCTTTCAAACAGTAACTCGGCTTCTGCTTTACGGGGATTATAAACTGTGGCTGTTTTAGCCGGGGACTTCTCCACTGCCACTTCTACCTTTAATTGACCACGGAAAATCTCCCAACTACGTTTATTTAGCTTGAGTACGGGATAACCATCGGTAGTTTGTCCCACTAAACCTTGATGGATTAAACTTCGCCCCAGCATGCGCCATTCATCTGCCGTGCGTCCCTTACCAATGCCATAGGTGGATAAAAGATGATGCCCATATTGCTGAATTTTTTGTTTACGGGAACCGATCAGCACATCAACTATATGATTGGTGCCAAACTTTTCTTGGCAGCGGGCAACACAGGACAGAAATTTCTGTGCTTCTTCCGTCCAGTCCTCAATCGGTTTGGGATTGAGACAGTTATCACACTTACCGCAATTACCTGAATATCGCTCGCCAAAATAGCGCAGAATAATCTGACGACGACAATCATTGCCCTCAGCATAGTCCATTACTTGCCTTAACTGTTGTCGAGCAATTTTTTGCTCCTTAGGGTCGGGTTTTTGCTCGATGAGAAACTCAATCTTTTTGCGATCGCCAAAACTAAAAAACAACACCGATTTAGATGGTTCGCCATCTCTGCCGGCACGACCTGATTCTTGATAAAAGCTTTCCAGACTGCGGGGCAAATCGTAATGGAACACATACCGCACATCGGGTTTATTAATCCCCATCCCAAAAGCGATGGTGGCAACCATTACCTGAACATCATCCCGCAGAAAACTGGTTTGATTACGGCTACGTTGTTCGACGGGTAATTTGGCATGATAGGGTAAAGCGTCGATCCCATCATGCTTAAGTCTCGTGGCAATTTCCTCGACACGATTACGACTCAGGCAATAAACTATCCCTGCTCCCGATTCCTCGCGAATCGCCCTGAGTAACTTGGGGTAGATATTACGGTCTTTGGGCTGGATTTCGTAGTGAATATTGCTGCGGTCAAAACTAGCCACATGAATATCAGGCGATCGCAATTTCAATTGCTCCACAATATCCTGGCGCACTCTTTTAGTGGCTGTGGCGGTAAGTGCCTGAATCGGAATTTGCGGATAACGCTGACGGATCTGGTTTAACTGACTGTACTCTGGGCGAAAATCGTGCCCCCATTCCGATACACAGTGAGCTTCATCAATGGCGATCGCACTAATGCCCACATCATGATGTACCCGATCTAGAAATAAAGCAAATCTTTCATTGAGGAGTCTTTCTGGGGCAACGTATAGTAGTTTGACTTGATTTTTGAGAATGGCAATCTGGCGAGTTCTTCGCTCTTCATACTCTAAAGTACTGTTGAGATAAGTAGCGTTAATCCCATTATCCTGTAAAGCATCTACCTGATCCTGCATCAAGGCAATCAGCGGCGATACGACAATGGTTAGCCCCTCTCGAAGTAAAGCTGGTAACTGAAAACAGAGGGATTTACCGCCTCCTGTGGGCATAATGGTCAGTAAATCTTGATTCCGTAAAGCAGCCTCGATAATCTTCTTTTGTCCAGGACGAAAAGTGTCGTGACCAAAATAATGTTTTAAAGAGTCCTCCAGGGAGGGGAAAGTCAACATAACCTATCAGGGCAATATAATGATTATCTGTTTTTAGTTCTTAGTTTTTAGTTCTCAAGAAAATTATAGTTGTCATATTTGAATTCACCAAGACAGAGAGTTTTATGGCGATCGCTAAGTAGTTGAATTGTCTCACAGAATTTAGAAATTATTAGAAATTAAAGACTTTGGGCAAGCGATCGCACGATCGCATCCAAGATAATGGGCAAACAATATGCAGTTGGTACTATAAAAATAAAGATCATAAAAGCTTTATAACTAAATAATTAACAAGATGAATCCTAATAATTGGTTTAGCGTCTCTTCCTTCTGTGCGATCGCCACCCTTTTGAGCATAAGTTATGGTTGGTTGGTGAAAAAAGAAAAATTACCCTTCAACTCAATCATGGCTTTTAATGATACACAGTTGCAGTTTATGAAAGTTTGGGTCAATGTCGCTTTGGCAATTGGGGTAATTATTCCTGTGATTATGTGGATTGTCTTTTGGAATACGCCAATTCTGCGTCAATTTTTCAGTTGCTACTTATTGGCTGTTGTTGTTCAGTTAGCCTGTGAAATCAGTTTTAGCCGTACATTCTGTAAGAGCGTTGTGGTAATGATTGGAACGCTTTACACGGGATTTCGGATTTGGCAACTATGGTCTGGGTTGCAATTAGTAACTTATTCCCAGCCTTGGCTTGGTTTATTGTGGTTAGTTCTACTGTTTTGGGTAGCAAACATGATTATGTTAACTACAATGGCAATTCCTAGCATCCTGCCCAAATTGGATAGTTATAGCTTCAGTGATGGGGAGTAGTTTGAAGTTTAATTATTGTGCCTTAGGAAGTGCGATTATGCGTAATGCTATAAATTAAAAATATTCACCGGAATTAGCCCCACTTAAAGATCGCCGAACCCCAAGCTAAACCTGCACCAAAACCAGAAGCAGCGATTGTATCTCCAGGCTTAACTTTACCGTCTCTTACCGCAGCATCGAGAGCAAGGGGAATAGAAGCTGCGGAGGTATTACCATATTCAGCTATGTTGCTTAAGATCTTAGATTGAGGGATGTTCAGACGTTTTGCTACTGCATCCATAATTCGTTGATTCGCCTGATGAAGTAACAGCCAATCAAGATCTTCAGCGGTTAGCTTTGCCTGAAACATAGCTTTACTCAGAGCTTCGGGAACTCTGGCAACAGCAAAGCGATATACTTCCCGACCGTTCATCGTGATGGGATTATAGGAACCCTGTTGTGCCGTAATGTTGTCTAACAGGGGCTTACTGTCGCCACTATAGTTTAAGTTTAAACAATTATTTTGACTGCCATTACTATACATGCCGCAACTGAGTAAACGGTTTTCGCTTGCAGCCTGACATACTGCGGCACCAGCCCCATCTCCAAACAAAATACAGCTAGTGCGATCGCTCCAGTCTACCCAGCGAGAAAGTACGTCAGCACCGATAACTAGCACATTCTTGTACATTCCTGTACCAATAAACTGGGAAGCGGTAATCAAGGCAAACAGAAAGCCTGAACAGGCAGCAGTTAGATCGAAGGCGACAGCATTAGTTGCCCCAATCAAGCCTTGGATGCGACAAGCACTACCAAACAGATCATCGGGGGTAGAAGTTGCCAGAATAATTAAATCAAGATCCAGCGGAGAAATTCCCGCCATGGCGATCGCCCCTTGAGCAGCAACAGCGGATAGCTGACTTAAGGATTCCCTAGGGGAAGCAATATGACGGTTTTTCATACCTGTTCTGGCATTGATCCACTCGTCAGAAGTATCTACCATCTGAGCAAGATGATCGTTGGTTAAAATTGACTCTGGTGCAGCCGAGCCACATCCAGTAATCGCCATCCCCACCCCCATATTGTTCAATGTCTTACTCCATTACTTATTTTGGGCTATCTATAAAATTAATTAGCTGCTGCTTCAGTAGGCGTTTCCGTTACTGATTGTTGCTGATTATTAGCTTTGATCTTCTCTAACACTTCATTGTCGATCGCCTCTTTTGCCAAGCGAATGGCATTAAACATCGAGCCTCGGCGAGAACTACCATGACTAATAATACAAATTCCTGCGACACCAAACAATAATGCGCCCCCATGTTCAGCCCGATCAATGCGGCGCTTGATGTTCATTAGATTTGGCTTGAGAATCGCCGTTCCTAATTTGCCGTGCAATCCTTGGGGTAACTCTTCTTTCATAATTTGCAGCATTACTTCCCCGATCGCTTCGGCAAACTTGAGAACAACATTACCGACAAAACCATCACAGACAATAATGTCAAACTCACCAGATAGGACATCTCTGCCTTCAGCGTTACCGAGGAAGAGAATTTGGGGATTATCCGTCAATAACTTATGAGTAGACAACGCTAAATCATTACCCTTAGAAGATTCTTCCCCAATGTTGAGCAAACCAACTTTTGGTTCTGAGCAGCCCAAAACATATTTACTATAGATGCTACCCATGAGGGCAAACTGTTCTAAGTACTTAGCTTTACAATCGACATTTGCCCCCACATCCAGCACAATTACCGACTTATTAGGTAAAATTGTCGGTAAAACTGCACCAATAGCAGGTCGTTCGATACCCTTAATGCGACCTAACTTGAGTAGTGCCGATGCCATCGCCGCCCCAGAATGCCCAGCGGAAACCACCGCCTCAGCTTGTTTCTCCTTAACCAAATTCATTGCCACGTTAATGGAGGCTTTCGGTTTGCGACGAATCCCCATCAACGGTTCTTCTTTCATGGTGATTACATCTTCGGCATGAACTACCTTGACATGTAATGAGTCTTTACCACCGTGTTTCTTGACCAGAGAGTTGATCTGTTGCTCGTCTCCCACCAATAAGACATCTACGTCTAGTTTTTCTGAAGCCTGGATTGCTCCAGCAACAATTTCTTCAGGGGCAAAGTCTCCCCCCATAGCGTCCACCGCAATTCTTGCCCGTGTTAATCCCATGTAGCAAATTTTATATAAGCCTTACAAATTTTAACAGTCTGAGGTCAAAGATTCCTAAATATTCAGGGAAAATGACCTAAAAAATTATCTTGCTTAACCAGACCCACGCAGATCCCCAAAACATCTAACTAATTTGATTAACTGCATAACAAAAGCGATCGCCCCGGGAAATTGTCTCTCCATGAATTAGAGGACGATCACCAGTTGTATACGCTGTGTGGCGATAAACTAGTAACGGATGACCCAAAGGTACAGCTAAATATTCACTAAGCTCGATATTTGCATTGGTACATTCGATCATTGCCGTAACCCGCTCGATGGGGCAATTGTTACGCTCTAAAACAGCAAAGGTCATGTCTTGAATTAATTCTGTGGCGAGTTTCTGACCTATTTCGGGCAAGATGTAGGTTATATCCACTCCACCTGCAACGTGATCTATGAGCAACAGTTTTTTTTGTAAATAAGCAGTTGGCTGATGGGCAGGCAATTGCAGTATTTTTTGCACATCTGTGGGGGCAGCCACTAGCTCAAAGGTGATGTTTTGCAGCGACAGTCCAATTCCTCTGTCTGCTAGGTCATGTTGCAGAAACTTTAAGGGATTAGAAAGGGTATAAACTACCTTACTCTTCTCACTAACAAACACCCCTTTGCCTTGATGGGTAGTCACTAGACCCTGTTGCACTAAATTGGCGATCGCTCTTCTAATCGTAATTCGGCTAACTTTCCATTCCTTAATTAGCTCTCTTTCACTGGGTAATTTATTCCCTGGCAAATAATGATTATCGATAATTTGCTGGTGTATTTGTTCGGAAATATCTAAATGAAGTGGTATTGGCTTGGGGGTTCTTGGCAAATTTATTGAAGTTAGTAACTAATGTAACCAACTTATTATAACCAGTTGCTATAATCACGTTGATCTAGAACTTGTTATAACAAGTGAGCAACGGAGTCAAATCATGCAGAGTCAAGCCACACAAGCCAAATCTCAATCTGAATTAATGGATCTTAAGCCAAAACAAATCTTAGATTCGTCAGTATTAAAAACTTTGAATGTTCGTTCTAATTGGCAGGGACTAGGGCAATTGGCAGGGCATATGGCGGTGATGGTAGGCAGTGGTTACCTATGGATAACAGCGGATCATTGGCTCATTAAAACACCCGCTTTAATTATCTATGGTCTGAGTTTTGCCTTCATGTTTGCGCCATTGCACGAAAGTTCTCATCGGACAGCTTTTGCTGATCATCGTCTCAACGATACTGTTGCCTGGATAGCCTTTTTATAACAGCGATTTTTATCGTCGCTATCACAAATGGCATCATCGCTATACTCAAATTAAGGGAAAAGATCCTGAATTGGATGACCCCAAACCAACTAATTGGAAAGAGTATTTATGGGGGCTAAGTGGGATGAGCTGGTGGATTGGTAAATTTACCACCCATTATCAAATAGCCACAGGAAAGTTAGAAGGATACCCTTATATTGCGGAAGATGCGCGGGCTAATGTAATTAGATCTACTCGTCTACAATTAGCAGTTTACGGTCTGGCGATCGCTATTTCTTTAATCTTCCATCAACCTTGGTTTTTTACCCTTTGGTTGCTACCGCTAGCAGTAGGACAGCCAATTTTAC
>JBJOPG010000077.1:0-15393 GCA_046050865.1 Cyanobacteriota bacterium | reverse complement strand
TAGATCGGCTAAAGTAATCCCATATAAGGCTTCTTTTAGTTTTTGATGTAGTCTACGCCAAAGACTAAAAGTAAACCAATCTTCGGCTAAATTGCAATCGGGAAATTGACGAGGTAAAGGTTCAATAGTTTCCCCCACCGCTTCTAAAATTTTGCCCAATGAAATTTGCTCTGGTTTAGCTGCTAGCTGATAACCTCCTTTTGCCCCCCTAACTGAATTGACAATGCCAGCTCGTCGCATTTCTATCAATAACTTTTCAAGATAAGGTGCGGGTAAATCTTGTCTTTGGGCAATCATTTTAACTGATGTTGGTTGATATCCTGGCTGTAAGCTTAAATCCAATAATGCTTTCACACTATAATGACCGCGAGTAGTTAATTTCATTGATAAAATTTTAATCCTTAGTAAAACCTGCGTATATTAGTCGATTTTTTTTCATAAACTTATAAATATTAATTATTGGCAATGTCAACATAGATCAATAAAATTAAATTTTATTTTTTTAATTTAGTTAATTCTGCTCAATAAGTGTAATATAGTTTTATATGAAAATAGAAAAGTAAAAAAGTCAGCTAAAATTAAAGTTTAAGCTGAAAGTAAAATTGTAAACCAAATAGATTTTTAGTTGTTTCAAATTTAATGGCAAAAACAACCCAACCACAACCTTTAGTCGGTTCAACATTAATAGGTAGAGTAAAAGAGCTTGGCACTCTCTCTAAAGAAGAGAAAGCTAAAAAATGTGGCTACTATACAGTCACTAAGAATGGAGTAGAGCGGGTCAATATGATGAAGTTTCTGAATGCATTGATTGATGCTGAAGGAATTGAATTAGATAGTACTTCTAATGGACAAGGCAGAGGTGGACGTTCTGCTAGCTACCGAATTAGTGTGCAATCTAATGGCAACTTATTGATTGGTTCTGCCTACACTAAGAAGATGGGTTTACAACAGGGAGATGAGTTTGAAATAACCTTGGGCAGAAAGCATATTCACCTCAGACAAATTGGTGTAGATGATGAAGAATAGTCTGGTGTAAATTTTATAACCAGATTTATAGTTAGAGATAATATAAATTATGGTAGCTAATTAACAAAAATAAATAGAGTTAGAGGAGGTCGGCTTAATATAGACTTATTTGCCATTTGACCTCTTTTTTATTTTTCCAGTTATATTTTCTGCTCACAGTAGTTCTATCTCTCTTTTTGATGAATTTAATTTATCTTGTATTCAACCACACCCCAGAAATGTAGGTAGAATCAAAATGAATTACTCCAATTTTTAGTTGGTTGCTAACAACTTGACTACTTAATTTCACAAAATTGCCTTATGGGGGCTAATTAGGGCTATAAATCTGCGAGGACAGAGTTGTGATTTTTGATTGCCAGTAGCCACCCCAAAGACTGCAAGCGTTTGTCCTGAATGAATGCTGTTTTGGGGAGATCTAGTTCCTTTGCAGCTTGAGCATCTAACAGAAAGTAAGCCAGATTTTCCCCTTGCCAATGGTGTTGTAGTTGTTCAATTGACTGCGAAATAATATGGCGATCGCTATAAAAAATTAGACTGGGACGAGCTACGGCGCTCGATCCGTAAATTGTTGCCTGAGGAGGAGTCTGCTGTTGCATCAGTTCGGCGATCGGTTTGACCGATTTTGATGCACCCAATTCCCAAATCCAATGGGGGGAGACTACCAAGAGAAAGATCGAGACGAAAAGACCCCAAAATAATAAAGAGATAAATTGCTTATCTTGCTGGGCAATAACAATAGCTGTGGCGCCAAAAGTAATAGTGAGAGAACCACAAATAAAGGGTAAATAAAAATCAATATAGTTGCGGACACCCCAATTCAATCCCGCTAAAGCGGCTAGGACTGCCATCACCGCAAAACTATAAATCCAAGCACGAGGGTAAACCACAAAACTAGGTAAATTACGAATTCGGTCGAGCTGTTTGCCTGCTGCCAAGGCTAAAGCAGGATAGAGGGGTAGCACGAGCCAAGCATCTTGATTAAGCAGAAAAAAACTCAAGGCTAAGTATCCCGCCAACCACACGGCTAATAATTTGCCCCAGCCCCAATGAAGATTGTGTTGAATTAACTGCACTCCTGCAAACATGATCATTAACCAGGGCAGTAAATACTCCAGGGTTTGCAGTAAATAATAGCCAGGAAACAATTCTCCCGCTCCTAAATTCTGTTGTGCTAGAGGCAAAAACAAGTGCCAAAAGCCGCCATCAACTCCTAACCGACGATAGTGCCATAATTGAGCTAAATACCATCCCCCACTGGGAACTGTTCCTAGAAATAAGCCACTCCAAAAATAAACTGAACTGAGTAATCGAGGAGTATCCCAAAATAAAAATAACAAGACGATTAACAAGACTTGAATCCCGAAAAATCCTTTCGTCAGACTCATTAAACTAAAACCAATGCCCATCACCAAAGACCATTTTAAGTCGCGACGCGATCGCAAAGTCGCCCAAATTGTCAGTAGTTCAAAACAAAGCAACGGCCCATCCAAAGTAGCTAATCGACTGTAACGCACTACAGGCAGACAAGTCAGGTAAACCAGAGCCGAAAATAGGGAAGGTAAACGAGCAACAAAAATTTCCCGCCCAATTTGGTATAGCAACAGTACCGATAAAGCCCCCAACAAAGCACCAGGAAAACGAGTTGCCAGCTCTCCGACTCCAATGATGCTATAGGCGATCGCCACCAGATCATGGATCAAAGGCGGTCGCTCAAAATAGGGTTCATCCCAAAGGGTGGGAAAAATCCAGTTAGTAACGTCAGCACTACGATAAATTTCTCTTGCCACCTGTGCCAAGGTTGCCTCATGAGTATCTAATAGAGGTAAGCTGGACAAATTAACCAAAAATAAGGTCGATGCTGCTAGCAATAAACCTACTAAACAAAGATATTCGAGCCAAACTTCACTTTGGCGCAGTTTATTAGACGAGCATCTCCAAATAGATACATGGTTAATGGACATAAGTTAAGTAGTCGTGCAAAATAAATTTCCTAGTTGTCCTAAAGGATTCCCTAAAGGGCGATACGTAGTTAGTCCTAAAGGACAAATGCTTTAGCATACACCTGCGGACGATGCGTAGCGAGTGTGACGCGAAGCTAATCCTTTAGGGCTTTAGTATAAGCTTCGCGTCAGATCGAAATAGAAAAAAATCAAGTATATAATCAGCAATCAGTTTCCTTCCGGTAATTAACGTC
The DNA here is from genome assembly GCA_046050865.1 of Cyanobacteriota bacterium. Lineage (GTDB taxonomy): Bacteria > Cyanobacteriota > Cyanobacteriia > Cyanobacteriales > Xenococcaceae > Waterburya. The sequence goes on along the minus strand of JBJOPG010000077.1, from coordinate 12,173 downwards.
GTAACTCAAGCTAATTGTTTAGATTGACAATTTCAAATAGTAAAAATATGAGACTTAAAAGCTAGCTTGTTTTTTGATCAGAAACATCTAATCAAAGCTTTGACTAGATCAATCCTGGGCAATACCAGACGTAAACTTATCAATAATTCTATTAACTATTAACTAGAATTATCTAAAAGCAACTCAACAAAATTTTGCTTAGAGATTTGCCCTAATCAGTCTATCTCTATTCTGTCGATCCCAACGAACATTAATTCATTCAAATACTTTTAATTACTTTTTTCTAAGTGGGAGCTGAGTTAATAATCTTCAATTAGATCTTCCCCATTAGTCTAGCGCAAGAGAAATGATAGTAAATTAGCGGGAGAAAATATCAAACGAAGCTAGCAAAATAATCTAAGAGTAAAATACCAGTAATATCTCACAAATAAGTATTTTCTTGCATTAGAGTCATAATACTATGATAGCTTTCTGAAAAAGCTGGGCAGTCGATCACTCAATCAGCTTCATGACTAACTTGGAGAGAGTCAAAAATCCGTTAGAGCTTGTCAAGATGAAATAAACTAGTCACTGGGTTGAGATTTTTCTAGTTTAAGACCATGGTTTTTAGGTTAACTTATACTTGAACGGTAAATGAAACAAGGAAGCTATTACGGCGCGTTTTTTGCAAGAACGGCGCATTTTCGATGAGAAGATACATGCGGGCAAGCCCTTTGTCACCGAAAAGCCGCCTTACCAAGTTAAGTAATCTGTTTTTTGCAAACTCTCAACGAATAGCCTGCATAGAACGCTAATTTTTCACTTATCTTATGGAAGAATCTTTTCAAATTACCATCCAAATCGTTATTGCCGTTCTAGCAGGTATCAGCGCTCAAGTAGTAGCCGAATATTTCAAGGTTCCCAGTATTGTTTTTTTGTTGCTATTTGGAATTTTGTTGGGTTCGAGTTCTCTAGATATCCTTCATCCTCATGATTTAGGAGTTGGACTAGAGGTATTAGTGGCGCTTTCTGTGGCAATCATTTTGTTTGAAGGAGGCTTAAATTTAGAACTGCGAGATCTCGGTAAAGTCTCAGGTAGTTTACGTAACCTAGTCACTATCGGTACCCTGATCACTCTGATTGGAGGGGGCATGGCGGCTCACTGGCTAGCAGAGTTTCCCTGGCCGATCGCCTTTCTTTACGCTTCTTTGGTGGTGGTAACAGGGCCGACGGTCATTAGCCCACTGTTAAAACAGGTGAGAGTAGATCGACAAGTAGCAACTCTCTTAGAAGGGGAAGGGGTGTTAATTGACCCTGTAGGAGCAATTCTGGCGGTAGTGGTGTTAAATACTATTCTTAATACCAATGCTGCCCCAATCGATATCATGAGTGGTCTGATCCTACGTCTTGGCATCGGTGCGATCGTCGGTGGACTGGGAGGATGGTTACTGGGACTACTACTAAAACAGGCAAATGGTATTTCCGATGAACTCAAAAATCTAGTAGTGTTGGCTGGTGTCTGGGGACTATTCGGGCTGTCTCAAAGTTTACGCAGTGAGTCTGGACTAATGGCAACTGTTGTGGCAGGTATTGTCGTTAAAGCTTCGGCACTTCCTGAAGAAAGGTTATTAAAGAGATTTAAAGGTCAGTTAACGGTTCTCTGTGTTTCTGTGTTGTTTATTTTGCTAGCCGCGGATCTCTCCATTGCCAGTGTCTTTGCCCTCGGTTGGGGTAGCGTCCTTGCGGTAGCAGTTTTAATGCTAGTGGTCAGACCCATCAGTATTGCTGTTTGTACTTGGAATAGTGACCTTACCTGGCAACAAAAAGTTTTTTTGGCTTGGATTGCCCCCAAAGGAATCGTCTCGGCTTCGGTGGCTTCTTTATTTGCTATTTTATTAACCGAAAAAGGAATTAATGGCGGGGATGCCATTAAAGCCCTGGTCTTTTTAACTATTTTAATGACAGTATTCTTCCAAGGGCTGACGGCACGATGGGTAGCCAATTGGTTGAACATCACTTCTAGCGATGCTAAAGGTGCAGTAATCATCGGTTGTGATGCTCTAGGGCGCTTTATGGGGCGTTTGTATCAGCAGTTAGGGGAATCAGTGGTGATGATCGATACTAATCCTGAAGCTTGTAAAAAAGCGGAAGCGGATAACTTACCAGTTTTTCAGAGCAGCGCTCTCGACACAGAGGTGTTAGCCGAGGCGGGGATCGAATCCATGGGTACATTTTTGGCATTAACAAATAATGGTGAAGTAAATTTTGTTTTAGCCCAACGAGCAGCGGAAGAATTTAAGCCCCCCAGAGTACTAGCCGCTTTCCCCCAAAATAGTTCCACCGAAGGCAATGGCAGTAGCAAAGTTAGTCAGGCATTGATCTCTCAATTACCCGTTAAAACTTGGAATAGCTATATTGATGATGGTCAAATTAAACTAGGTAGAACCATTATTCAAGAATCAGATTTTTCTTTTAAATTGACCCATCTCCAAGCTTTAATTCGTGCGGGGGAAATGCTGCCCCTGATCGTCAAGCGGGGTGATAGCTTCCAAGTAGCCGTGGCAGATGAAGAATGGCAGGCAAGGGACGAAATTTATTATCTGATCCATGACCCCAGACCAAAATTATTAAAACGTCTTTCTGGTGGAAATCAATCTTCACGACTCCTGCTGGAGAAATTGCCTGAAGTGGAAGAAATTCCTTTAGCAGCATTAATGCCTCAAATATCTTCAGAGACAGTTGAAGAAGCTATTTAGGCTTGCAAAAATTCATAATTGATGGATTTAATTAACAGAATTTTTGCAGAATTACTCTTTGTTAGTCACATTATCATAGTGGAGTAGAGTTAACTAAATAATTAAATAAATAAAATCTGAGTTTTATGGATGTCAAGTTAATCATCTTGGTCTTAACAGGAATCTTTACCGTAGCTTGTTTATATTTTGGCACTAAGGGCGGTTATTACGATACAGATAAATATGATGGCAATGGGTCTGCTCATTAATTAGCTGATTTTGCTGATTTATTTATTTATTTAATTGATGAGGAGTTTACTGGTTCCCTTAAAGGGTGAATTATAAAGAGTAAATGAGTCTTGTGAACTAATCTTAATTCTCTTCAATTAAAAACAGCCCCCTGACTGGCATAACTTAAGATTTAAATTAGAGACGTTAATTTAGTTAATTCAACTAACGTTGAAATTAAGCCAAATCTTGGTTATTGGGAGTAAAGATTATGAACATCAGTCAGGGAAAAGCTAAATCTAGTTCCCTGCCTTTATCCTGCTTTACTTACGCAGCAGGTCATGAGGATGAAGGTGTTTGTTTACTGATGCATCTGGGCAAATATCGTATTTTGCTTGACTGTGGGTTGGCAGACTTGTCTCCATTATTAAAGCAAGGTCAGCCCCCTGCGGATCTAATTTTTTGTTCCCATGCTCACGAGGATCATTGCCGTGGCTTATTAGAGCTACATCGAGCTTTTCCTCAAATACCAATTTATACTAGCGAAGTGACCGCCAAACTGCTGCCCTGTAATTGGCTGGAAGAACGCCAAAGAGAAGATTTTGCTTGGTTTAAAATCTTACCATGGCGTTCAACTTTCAAAATTACTGAACACCTACAAATTGAACTGGTACCTGCGGGTCATTTGCCAGGAGCGGCAGCGATTATTATTACCTACACCACTGCCGAGCGTAGCTATCGAGTGATGTATAGCGGGGATTTTTCAGTTTCTAACTTTCAGTTAGTGGAAGGAATGTCCATTGAGCATCTACGGGGCTTGGCACCAGACGTGCTAATTCTCGAAGGCAGCTATGGTACCGTGCGTCATCCCCATCGTCGTCTCCAAGAAAAACAACTCATGGAACGGATTAATCGTGCCCTAGAAGTTGGCAAAGATGTCTTACTTCCCGTTCCCCCCATTGGTTTAGGGCAGGAAATTCTCAAGTTACTGCGTTCTCATCATCAATTTACCGGGCGAGATTTAGACATTTGGGTAGATGATTCCGTTGCGTTAACCTGCGATATCTATTTAGAGCTATTGTCTGAATTTCCTCTGCCAGTGCAGAATTTTGCTAAGCATCAAGCCTTGTTTTGGGATGAGAGAATTTGTCCCCGTATGCGCCGTCTTAGCCATCCCAGTCGCTTTGCTCCGAGTCAAAATCGTCGAGTTTTTCTGGTGGACTATCGGAGCAATTTATGGAGTTATATGTCCGACAAGGTAGCTGATTGGCTAATCTTATTGCCAGAACATCCTCTGGAATATGCATCTGCTGATTCTCCCCAGCTAGAATTACTGCACAACTTATCTTCGGTGGAGATCGAATCTTATTTGTTAGCCGAGCATAGTGATGGACGCAATACCACCCAATTAATTCACAACCTACGACCACAACACGTCGTTTTCGTTCATGGCTCGTTTAATTATTTACTAGAACTTGCTAGTTTAGAAGAGCTGCGGAATCGCTATCAGATTCACTCTCCTGCTCCTGGGGTATTACTAGAACTACCTGTGGGCGATCGCTTTGTGCAGCCCCAGGCTCCCCAGCCGATTTACTATGAGGGAGAACTTAACGAAACTGGTTTGGAGATTGCCATTGTCTTACCTGACTATATCAGCAATGATGCCCGCTGGAAGCAGGTGGCAGACACAGGAATCATTCAGGCTCGTTGGCAAGGTAATGAATTAGTCATTAAAGGCGTATCCCAACGAGAACTCTTAAACTCCAGTAGCCAGGGGAGGATCTCAGCCGATTTAGACTGTTGCGATCGCTGTTTGCACTATCACAACCAACACTGTTGGAATCAATTTTCTCCTCTCTATGGTTTTAAGGTTATTCCCGAAGGTTACTGCCCTGTGTTTGAAGCCGATGAATCAGATAAATGAATTTATTCGACCTCTTGCATCAATTCAAAGATTAATTCTTTTCCCTTTTCCCCTTAACCTTTTAACAATCTTCACCAATCAATGAGTAGGTAGGTAACTTCAGTTATTTAATCCTGATTATGTTCCGATGATTTGGGGTAAATTTGTTCCGCTTCGGGACAATCATCGGAAACCAGAATTTCAGTATTCAGTTTAGAAACGGAAGCGAGTTTTTTGGTGACTGCACCAATACTCTCTAGACGAACCATTTCTTCCCAAGAGCTAATCTCGTCATCTTCTTCAGTTTCGTAACGAATCGTTACAATATCTCCCTCGAAATCAACAATACGACCACCTTCAATCCAGCGTTGTTGATCCCGCAAGAAAATACAGACTTCACGACCGTCTTGACAGAGTTGATAAATCTTGCGGTGTAGCATAGGTTTTTTTGTGGGAGTAACTCCTATTTTGATCTTAATTTAATCTTGAATTTTAGCTTTGGATCTGATTGTATCTATTATTGCTATTTTGGCACGCTGATACAAGAGTAATTTTATGATTGTCCTGGCTAAAGATTAACAAAAACTTTCAGAAATTTATTATTTGATTGGATTAGGTAATGTTTCTAAATAATGTAAAAATTCAAGTAACTGCTCATTTGTCAGGTGTAGACGACTTCTTTTACCATAACGGCTCATTAAAAATTCTCGACCTTGATCTTTTGTCCAGCTTAAGCGCTTAATTTCAAGATCGGTTTTCTGCTTAACTTCTAGAAAATCCATTGCTTCTACCTCAGGGGAGATTGAATTGCCGGCTAGATCGACCTCATTTTCAGTGGTTGAAATTGCGGTGGGAGTCTCGGCAGCAAAGGTATCGCCAAACAAATTAGTTTCTGTTGGGAGGTCTGAATTCACCTGTGGGAATTGAGGAGCTAAATCTAGCTCAACTTCAGGAGGGGGATCTGCTACCAGGGTAACAGGGGGAACAGTTCCAGGAGTTGCATCCTGGCTTTGATTAGCTGCTTCAGCTTGAGGTTTGGAGAAATTAACAATTTTATGATTGCTAGTTGGCTCTGATGCTTTCTCGGGTTGCCTCGACAAAGATGTGGAGGATTGCGCCTCAACTGGTGCTGTATTAGTCTGGAATGTAATGGGAGGGCTAATATCAGGCTGGTGATCCAAGAACTGGTCTAAAAACAAAGTGGCGATCGCCCTTTCTTTGGCGGCATCCTCTGCTGCCTCAACGGTAGTTGCTCCTGCTAGGGCAGTGGCTAAAACCAGATTATCTACTTGAACTGAAGCCTTAACAATATAAGTACCCCCGTCGATTTCAATTAATTCACTGACCAAACTTCCTTGAGGATATATATGGCGAAATTTAGCTATGATCATTATTCTAAAGTTTTATACTGAATCATTTTAATAAGCTTACAGCTTATAGCTTAAGGCTGATAGCTAACCGCAAGGCGGTTTTAAGAAATAAATCGTGAATATTTTGCAGCACATAGGGTAAGGAGTATACTATCTCATAACTCCTACGACATCAATTTAGTAAAAGTAGAGGTAAAGCTCAACGACCCACCCTTCGTTATTCTAGCTCTACCAACCCTCAAAACCATTGATTTTCCTCTGGAAAAAGTCGTGAAACGGGTAGTTGCCGTCTCAGTCAACCCAGAAAAGTATAGAACCAAGTGTGTAAACAGAACATACGAGTTACTATAGTTTTCTTCGCTTCTGTAGTAGTTACTAAAAATAAAATTGGATAAGGATAATTTTTAGATGGAATTTTCAATCGCCACACTACTCGCTCAGTTCGTTGATGATAAACTGGTCGCGGGTAAGAATCTAGAAAAAAAATTAGGTTGTGAAGATAACGAGAGCATTCAGAAGTTACAGGTTACTCTCGATGCTCTGGAAAAAATCAACGTTTTAGTCAAGGAAAGAGGTAAATATCGTCGTATCTACGAAGATAAAGTGGTCGAAGCTAAATTAAGATGCTCTAGTAAGGGATTCTGCTTTGCGATCCAAGAGTCAGAAAGTGCCGATGATATTTATGTCCGGGAAAGTCATTTAAGCAATGCTTGGAATGGCGATCGCGTCTTTGTCAAAATCATTAAGGAAGGTAGTCGTCGTCGCTCCCCTGAAGGCGAAGTTAAGTTAATCCTCGAACGCTCTAATCCTTCTTTGCTGGCTACGGTAGTTGAAAACGAAGCAAAATACAAAGCGGTTCCTCTAGACGATCGCCTCCTGTTTGAATTAGACCTCAAGGAAAAAGAAGAGGATTTACAGGCAGCCCTAGAGCATCTGGTGCATGTCTCGGTATTACGATATCCCCTCGGACAACTGCCCCCCTTAGGAAAAGTAGCCAAGGTTTTAGGCAGTGACGCGGAAGAAGCAGCGGATGTGGATATTGTTTCCTGTAAACATGACCTGCCCCTAGAGTTTCCCGAAAAAGCCCTTAAGGCAACCTCAAATTTACCTGGTGGGCGAATTACCGCCGCCGAAATTAAAAACCGTCACGATCTACGGGATAAATTAACTTTCACCATTGAATCAGCAAGCAACCTGGAACACAGTCCCTGGATTGAAAATGCTTTTACCCTAGAGCAAACCAGTTTAGGAGAATGGCAACTAGGAGTGCATATTACTGATGTGGCGCACTATATCGAGCAGGACACCATCTTAGATCGGATTGCCCGCAAAAGGGGTGTGGCTGTTAACCTCCGCAAACAAGTCTTACCCTTATTTCCTGAAAAAGTCAGTAAACTCTGTTCCCTCATTCCAGGGAGAGCCCGCCTGACTATTTCCGTGATGTTAACTATCGATTCTCAGGGCAACACTAGTGAATATCAAATTATTCCCTCTGTAGTTTCCGTCGACCATCAACTTACCTATCAGGAGACGCAAGAGTTAATTAGCGGAGAGAAAAAACCAGGGAAAAAACTCGCCGATCTGCTACCAGCTCTCAAAGACTTATTTTTTACCATTAGTCCCCTAGTCAAAGCCCAGCGTTTACAAAGAGGCGGTTTAGAAGTAACTACCCCAGAAAACTATAGTCTGTTTAAGGATGAAGGTCGAGTCGGGGCCATTCTTGGTGTTGCCTCTCTCCCTGTTCACTCAATGTTGACGGAGTTGACGATCTTGGCAGGCAAAGCCGTTGCCGAACATTTACAGGCACTAGAATTACCAGGCATCTATTGCACTCAAACTGAACCTGACGTTGAAGAATTAGAAGATTTAATTAAATTAGGGAGTAATTTAGGTCTAGATATCAACCTCAATGTCGAAGAAAGCGTTTCTTCCCAAGACTATCAACGATTGACAGAGCAGTTTGATACTTCTTCCGCCGTCATGGTCTTAAATTATCTACTGCAAAGCACCTTTAAACCCGTCAAATATCTGACTGTCCCAGGCAAGCACTTTGGTTTAGCCTATGAAGAAGGTTATACCCACTGCATTTCTCCTGGTCAAAGATATATTGACTTAATTATTCAACGCATCTTAAAAGCCGTATTTGAGCATGGACGAGATCGCCGTCACAGTCGCACCAAAGAAGGTATCGACTTAACCAGCAGCAGTTGTCATGGGCAAATTAACTGGAAAGTCTTGCCGCCGAATGTTCAGGAGCAACTGGAAATCGATATTCAAACCATGTTGCCCTTCCTCAATGACCGAGAAAAACAGGCCGAAGATGCGGAAAGAGATTTGGCGGGCTTGAAAAAAGCCGAACAGATGAAAGAGCGTACAGGCAAGATCTTTGAAGGATTAATTACAGGTGTACAGTCCTATGGCTTCTTTGTGGAGATCGAAGACTTGCTGGTGGAAGGTTTAGTTCATGTTAGTTCTCTCAAGGATGACTGGTATGAGTATCGTTCCCGCAATAGTTGTCTAGTGGGTAGAAAAAATCGTACTGCCTATCGCTTGGGCGATCGCGTCGAAGTCGAAGTCAAAAGTGTGGACTACTATCGTCAACAAATTGACTTGGTTACCGTTGGTGGTGGTAGTGAGGCGCAAAATGCCGATTGGGAAGAGGAGTAAATAAGTAATGAGTAATGAGTAATGAGTAATGAGTAATGAGTAACGAGTAACGAGTAACGAGTAATGAGTAGACAAAGCTAAAAGCTAGAAGCTAATCAAGGAGCAAGACCATTATTAAGGATCGGATATGAAGGATCAGATAGTTGAACAAGTAATTGACCTGGCAAAGCAAAAAGGCATCGAGGCGGAGGTGTTTTATGTTGCCAGCCAAGACACCCCCATTGAGTTTGGGAATAATCGCTTAAAGTCTTTGGAAACTAAGGCTTCTGAAGGAATTGCTTTACGGGTGATTGCCGATGGTAAGTTGGGATTTGCTAGCTCGACGGATCTCACTCGTTTAGCAGATTTAGTGGATGGGGCGATCGCTACAGCGGAAATTGGCGATCCCGTGGAATTTGACTTTGCTCATGACGTTAATTCAGTGGAGAGTAAAAGCCCTTATCAGCCACCGACTACCGCAGCCCTAGTGGCAGTGGGAGAGGACTTGATCCGCCAGGTGCATCAATATAATCCTGATATTCTGGTGGATGTTAGCTTTCATAGCGGCACCAGCCAAGGCACATTAGCTACCACCAGCAATGTTTATACTGAACAGCACAGTCAAAGTTTGAGTGCGGTCATCTCTGGTAACTTGGTGCGGGGGGAAGACTTTTTGCAAGCTTATGCCTATGAAGTAACTCGCGATCGCCAACCTGATTATCAGGCAATTCTGCAAAAGCTAATTACTAAGTATCAACAGGCAGAAGGAGCAGCCAAGATCACCAGTGGGACTTATCCTGTCTTATTTACCCCCAGCGCCGTCAGCAGCACAATGGGTAGTATGTTTGGCACAATTTTTTCTGGTCAATCTGTGGTGCAAAAAGCCTCTCCTCTAACGGATAAGCTGGGAGAAAAGATCGTTGATGAGCGAATTTGTGTGTTTGAAGACCCCAGTATTGGGGTTTCTGCCTGTCAGTTTGATGATGAGGGGGTACCCACTAGCAAGAAACATCTAATTGACCAAGGGATAGTTAAGCAGTTCTATTGGGATCGGCGGTGGGCTGCTCGTCAGGGAATAGAATCTAGTGGCAACGGTTTTCGGGGCGGTATTTCTCGTCCTAGCCCTAGTTTGGCTAATGTTTGTCTCGCTCCTGGTATTACATCAGTGGAAGATCTAATTGCCGGGATGTCCGAAGGCATTATTGTCGATCAGGTTCTAGGAGCAGGACAGTCTAATATTTTGGCGGGAGAATTTTCGGTCAATATAGATTTAGGTTACAAAGTCGAGCAGGGAAAAATCGTCGGCAGAGTAAAAGATACAATGGTGGCGGGAAATATTTTTGAGGCTTTTTCTAACCTGGTGGATTTAAGCGATCGCCCTGAATGGGTGGGCAGTAGTGCCTATGTTCCCCATATTTTATTTGCGGGCTTGGGTGTCGCAGCGAGACAGTGAATGATGAGTAATGAGTAATGAGTAATGAGTAATGCTATGAGATTTTTGTTACCGATTGTTTTGTGTTTGGTTACTTTCTTGACCGGCTGTGTTGATTATCAGGTCGGGATTAACTTTGCCACCCCCTACAGTGGAGAAATTACCCAACAGATCAAGGTTAGCGATCAGCTCAGTAATCTAGACCCCAAGGATACGCAAAAGTGGTTAAACAGTTTAGAAAAGCGATCACGCAAGCTAGATGGGAGGGTGAAAAAGCTCAATCCGCAGGAACTGTTGCTCACAATTCCCTTTGGTAACGGTGCTGAATTAGCCGAAAAGTTTAATCAGCTTTTCCAAACTAACATTGTGCCCAATGCCACTATTCCCAAGGAAAAAGCAGACCTTATCCAACTAAATTCCCAGGTATCGATCCATCAAAGCAATTTAGTCTTTGTGGAGAGAAATAGTTTAGACCTGGCGATCGACCTTAGAGCTTTAAAGGTTCTGACTCAACAGGATAGAATTCTGATTAATCCCGATTCTCTGGCTGACCTGAAGTTTCAGTTAACTACTCCCTGGATCGCTCATAGTATATCCAATGCCGATAATCTTCAGCCCTCTAATATTCCTTTGCAAAAAGGTCTTGTGTGGCAACTGCACCCAGGCAAAGTCAATCATATTCAGGCAGTGTTTTGGCTCCCCAGCCCCATTGGTATCGGTGCGGCAGCGATCGCACTCTTAGGAATTTTGGGTTACTTAATCAAATATCGTCGTTTCCCTGGGGTGGCTTAATTACTGACGTTACGCAGAGAAAAGTTAGTCACTATAATTATCTGGGGAGATAGGGCAGTAGGGCAGTAGGGCAGTAGGGCAGTAGGGAGCTTGAAGTTAACGTATCACAGATACCCTAACCCCCTAATTCCCCAAACCCATACATAAACAGCTATAAACTAAGACTTCAAAACTTTTTTAAGCGCATCAAGAAGCAACAAGACATTTTCGGGACGACTATTGTAACCCATTAAGCCAACTCGCCAGACCTTGCCTCCCAGTTCTCCTAAGCCTCCAGCAATTTCAATATTGTATTCCGTCAGCAGTTTTTTGGCGATCGCTTTCCCATCCACCCCATCAGGAATCTTCACCGTAGTTAAGGTAGGTAAACGGAATTCTTGTTCTACGTGGCAACTTAAACCGATTTCAGCTAAACCAGCCCAGAGCATTTCAGCATTTCGTTGATGCCGTTGCCAACGCTCGGCTAATCCTTCCTCCGCTACAATCCGTAAACATTCTCGCAAGCCATAGTTAGTATTGATCGGTGCAGTGTGATGATAGACTCGTTCTTCTCCCCAGTATTTTGCCAGCAGAGACATATCTAAATACCAGTTAGGTACGGGTTTTGAGCGCTGGTTGAGTTTGGTTAGTGCCCGTTGACTCATGGTGAAGGGAGATGCCCCTGGAGGGCAGCCTAGACCCTTTTGGCTACAGCTATAGGCAAGATCAATGCCCCAGTCATCAATATATAGAGGCACACCCCCTAAACTAGTCACGGTATCAACTAATAGCAAGCAGTTATGCTGACGACACAAATTCGCTACCCCTTCTAGGGGTTGCCTGACACCAGTGGAAGTTTCCGCATGAACTAAAGCCAGAATAGCTGGTTTATGGGTTTCTAGGTTGCTTTTAATTTCATCGAGGTTAAATGCCTGCCCCCAAGGTTTCGTCATGGTACGAACATCTGCACCATAGCGTCCTGCCATATCTACTAGGCGATTCCCAAAGTAGCCTTTAACCCCCACCAAAACCACATCTCCCGGCTCAACAGAATTAGCCAAGGTCGCCTCCATAGCGGCTGTTCCAGTCCCTGCTACGGCGATCGTCAA
>JBJOPG010000076.1:0-15546 GCA_046050865.1 Cyanobacteriota bacterium | reverse complement strand
ATGGTGGGATAGAGCCAAGTTTGACTACCTGGTTCAGCCCGCCAAATATTACGGGCGACTCCCGCCACAATGCCTTCGTCCCAATCCCTGAGGGGCAAATCTCCGATCCCAGCGGTGTAAAGAATTACTGCTGCCAAGAATAGGCAGATTACCCACAGACTATCTTGCTTGCCTAATCTTGAACGTTGAACTGCCGCCTCGCTCTTCATGCCTATTGTTTTTTCTTCTATTCACAGACTTTACGGAGATAGGTAGTAGGTAGTAGGTAGTAGGGAAGATTGAGTCCCCAAGTCCTCAAGTCCCCAAGTCCCCAAGTCCCCAACCCCCCAATCCACTATTCAGGGTAGCCACTTGCGACCCCAGGGTAGCCACCTGCTGAGTCAGAGTCACTATCTCTTTTTGAACCCAATAACTCCAAACGCTCGACTTTAATTATGGGACGCGATCGCAACCCTCCCGTAGTACGATCTGTCCAGGTTTCAATTTTAAATGAGCCTTGCACGGCGATTTGCTTCCCTTTACTCACATAATTTCCTGCGATCTCGGCGGTTTTTCCCCAAATTTCGAGGTTGAACCAGTCTGGCTGCTCATTATTACGACTACGGCGATCGACCGCTAAAGGCAAAGTACACTTGACTGAGCCAGAATCAAAATATTTTACTTCTGGGTTAGCACCCGCACGACCTACTAAATTAACTACATTAAGAGCCATGAACTTGATATTTATAGTACTAAAGAACTAAGTTGGGATTTTTCAGTTTAGCAAATTATAACCAACGCCAATTGGACAAAAAAAAAATTTTTGCCCGAAGTCAGGTTAATGTAAGTTTTTGCTTGACTTTTGACTTCGATTTTTGGGAGTCTGCAATAAGATGCTCTAGATTATTTCATCCCCATAAACCATCGTCATGACTTTATCCTTATACAATACCCTCACTCGCAGCAAATCAGCGTTTCAGACTATTGAAGAGCATAAGGTGCGGATGTATTGCTGTGGCATAACTGTCTATGACTATTGTCATCTAGGTCATGCACGGACTTGTCTAGTTTGGGATGTGGTGCGTCGCTATCTACAGTGGAGTGGCTACGAAGTCAACTATATTCAGAACTTTACCGATATTGACGACAAGATTCTCAAACGGGCGAGTCAAGAAGGGACATCGATGGAAGCGGTTTCCGAGAAATATATTGCTGCCTATTTTGAAGACATGGAACGTTTAGGGGTGGGACAAGCAGATGCTTATCCTCGTGCTACCCATACCTTAGATGGTATTAAGCGTTTGGTGGCTGAACTAGAACAAAAAGGTTTTGCCTATCCTGCGGAGGGAGACGTTTATTATTCTGTACAGAAATTTGCCGACTATGGCAAACTATCGGGGCGAAAATTAGAAGATATGCAGGCAGGAGCTAGCGGTCGGGTGGAAGAAGATCCTGAAGCGAGCAAAAAGCAATATCCCTTTGATTTTGCCTTATGGAAAGCGGCTAAAGAGGGAGAACCAGCTTGGTCATCTCCCTGGGGTAATGGTCGTCCTGGTTGGCATATCGAGTGTTCGGCAATGGTGCGGGAAAGATTAGGGGAAACCATTGATATTCACGTAGGGGGGGGAGATTTGACTTTTCCCCACCATGAAAATGAAATTGCCCAGTCGGAAGCAGCAACGGGAAAACCTTTGGCTAATTATTGGTTGCATAACGGCATGATTATCGTGGAAGGGAAAAAAATGTCTAAATCTTTAGGCAACTTTATTACGATCCGCGAATTGCTAGATAAATATGAACCCATGGCAGTACGCTTATTTATTTTGCAAGCTCAATATCGCAAGCCTGTAGACTTCACCGAGGAAGCCTTAACTACGGCGACAAATAGCTGGTCAACTCTCAAGGAAGGACTGTTGTTTGGTCAGCAATATGGGGAACAACTTGGTTTTTCAGATGTGGCTCACGATTCATTGGATGAAGAACTAGTAAGTAGGTTTAAATCCGCTGTGGATGACGACTTCAACTTCGCTGGGGGATTAGCGGTGTTATTTGAAATTGCCAAAAATCTCAGTAAAGTAGGCAATGTACTAGTGCATGAAGGAACTGTTGCCGCTGATGTCCAGGAGTTGTCCCAGCAATGGCAAACTTTGACTCAATTAGCTAATATTTTGGGTTTTTATGCCAGTTTTGAGGAAGAGAGTAGTAATACAGGTTTAAGTGACTCGGAAATTGACGCTCTAGTTCAGCAGCGGAACGAAGCCAGAAGTAATAAAGATTATGCTCAAAGCGATCGCCTTCGGGATGAGTTACAAGCACAGGGCATCACTTTAATCGATAAACCAGGAGGAGTAACTATTTGGAATCGAGGTTAAATTTTGTTGGAAATTAAGCTATATTGAAAATTTTGTATTTTAAGTGTCACAAGTTTATGTATGTGGAGATCACATCAGAAACACCATAGATAAAAATAAACTTAGTTATTACTCAATATAAATATAGAAAAACACGAATATGGCTAATTTTCAGTCGAAGGAATTTAATCCTTGGAATCCTTTTTTATCAACGTCAAGAGATCTAGATAGAACAGATGAATTATCTCAAAAAAATTCCGTCTTCGCGTGTATTTTAAGTCTGTTGTTCGTACCATTGGCAATGGTGTATCTCAATAGAGGAGTTAATTCTTTGAAAATTGCAGGTTATGTCTTTGTCTGTGCTTTTATGTTCGCATTGGTAGCTGATTCTGAAGAGCAAAGTGCAGGGGTGTCAGAAGTTATAGGATATGCGGGTGGTATCGCAATTACTGTAGAAAACGTTAATACTGTTCATAATGCTCGTAAACGGAAGAATAGCTAGGAACAGAAGTGTATGTGGAAAAAAACTATTCTGAAGACAAAGCAATTCAATTAAGAAATTTGCCCACTATCCTTAAAATTGAATTATTGGTGGGCATTGCTTGAGGTTATTTTTTTGCATTATTCTTGTTCGAGATGCCCACCCTACCGATTCTTGTGCCGAACCTCACGCACCATCTGAGATTAGGAAAACATTAGATCGAGCAGTGCATTTCGGCATACGACTTTTCAGGCAAAAATGCGATCGCTTTATTCAATCTATACTTAATCAGAGTAGTATTTAAGTCAAAAATTATGTCGTCGTTTAATTTTTTCCAGCATTGGTACCCTCTCTTGCCTGTGGAAGATATTGACTCGCAAAAACTAACTACTGCTAAGTTGCTAGGAATTCCTCTGGTCATTTGGCAACCAAGATCCTCATCAACCTATCAAGTATTTCTCGATCGCTGTCCCCATCGCCTTGCTCCCTTGAGCGAAGGCAGAATTGATGAATCTGGGAATTTAATGTGCAGTTATCATGGTTGGCAGTTTGACACCCAAGGAAACTGTACTCGTATTCCTCAAGCAGAGAATCCCGATCTGATCACTAAACCAAGTCAGAATTTTTGCGCGACTGTCTATCCTTCACGGCAAGAAAACGATTTGCTTTGGGTATGGATGGATGCAGATACACCAGAAATTGCTGCTCAGACTGCTTTACCTCTATCACCTAAAATTGATGCTAGCAAAGGCTATGTTTGGTCTTCTATGGTGCGGGATTTAGAGTATGACTGGCAGACGCTAGTAGAAAATGTCGCCGATCCGAGTCATGTTCCTTTTGCCCATCACGGCATCCAAGGAAATCGCGATCGCGCGATGCCAATTCCTTTAAATATTGTGCGATCGACTATTGATTTAATTGAAGCTGAAGTCGATAAGCCTTTTCAAACGAAAATTACTTTTGAACCTCCCTGTCATTTGGAATATGAAATTACTTTGGCTGGGGGAGATAAACAAATAGGCTTGATCACTTATTGTCTGCCTGTTGCCCCTGGCAAATCTCGCCTAGTGGCACAATTTTCTCGTAATTTTGCGCAAAAATTTCATGCCTTGACTCCTCGTTGGTGGGATCATTTGCAGACTCGCAATTTAGTTTTAGATGGAGATATGGTTTTACTGCATCAACAGGAAAGCTTTTTGCAAAATAAGCACTGGAAAACTGCCTATAAAATGCCTACCAGCGCCGATCGCTTGGTGATTGAATTTCGTAATTGGTTTGATCGCTATTGTGATGGTAAATTACCCTGGGATGAAAATACAGTTAATTCTGCCCCTACAACAGAAACATCTCGCGAAGTTTTACTAGACCGTTATCATCAACATACTCTGCACTGTAGTAGTTGCCGCAAAACATTAAAAACAATTCAGCTTATGCAATGGCTGCTACTAGCTTATTTTGTGGTAGTTGTCTCTACTGTGGCGATATTACCAGATAGTCTGAGGATTAGTTGGGGTTTATATTTGACGTTCTCTGCCATCCTAGGATTGGGAATTGCTGCTGTCTTAAGATTTTGGCTGATGCCTAAATTCTACTTTGTGGATTATGTTCATTCAGAAAGATAAAGGCGATTAGGCTCCCCTAAAGGACTAGCTTCGCGTCCTTCGCGTCGTGCCTACCCTTCGGGATCGCTTATACGAACAATAATATTTAGAATTAATACCTATGAAAAAATTCGATTTTCATACTCCTCAAGCAGATTTACTATCTCTGGTCATTGAAGGCGATCTCCTAAAACTATTAATTATTGACAATAAGTTTGAACAAGATATTTTTCGAGAATTTACTAAGGCTATGGTCGAGAAGCTGTAACTACTTTGGTCGATTGGTCAAACAAGCATATAAACCTCGATTATTTTATCTATCCAGTAGATCGTAGAAATATTGCCAGTCGCAAAATTCCCGAATCCCTTAACGGCAAGATTATTCAGGAATATCAGGTTAAAATATCCTCTGAAAAAACATTAGATATGGTGGTTTATAAAATTGGCATTGGTAAATAAGAGTATTATTTCTTGATCAAATTGATACTTCTTCAATGTCGTCAATAGACTTAAGCAGATTCTGAACAGGATCTGCTGTGACGAAATCCTGATAAAAGCGACAGGTAGTTTCACAGTCTGGCTGGTGTGGAAAGTTAGTTTGGAACTCGCGATAATTTTGTAACCATGCTTCGAGATCGTTTAACAAACCTGTTAGTTCTTGCTCTGTTTGTTGATGTTTCTGCTGGCTATATTTGATAACGACATTCGTAGGTTTACCAGATTTGACAAACCAATAGGTCATTTGGACTTGTTCAGGTTTGTATTCTGAAGTCTCCACCAGAACATAAAGATAGAGACGAGTTTGCCAATTTTTCTGAAGCTTTTTAATTCCTATCGGTTTACGGTAGGTTTTCCAGTCAAAAATTACAGCGCGATCGCTCTCGGCAATCAAGAGATCGTAGATCACGGTAAACAAAAAATTATCTACCCTCAGGGTGCGACAATGTTCCGCCTCTCGCCAAACTTGCACATTTGGTGCTAATTCTGGTGCAGCTTCAATCAAGGCTCTTAACGAGCTGTCTAATTCTACATCAGTCGCCAACAGAGGTTCGATAGGTAAGGTTAGCTCTCTTTGCTGCATCAAGAGGTGAAAGCGACTACCCCATTGCATAGTATCTTGCTGTTCAGGGGCAGGAAGAGAACCCAGACCATCAAGATAAACCTGCTGGAATTTGGGGGGACAAATACTTAGGAGATTAAGATGACTTTGAGATAAGCGAATTAAACCTTGATCGGGCATAGGGAGAGCACACTTTGCTAAAATCAATCTGAAGTATGACTGGAAATGAAGCTAACTCACACGGAACATTATATGCAATGGCAAGAAATATCTGGTAATTGGGTTTATCTTCCGCGTCGGGAAGTCAAGGGCATTGTGCACTTTTTAGGTGGCGCCTTTGTAGCTACAGCACCTCAAGTATCCTATCGCTCGATTTTAGAACAACTCAGTCAGGCTGGTTTTGGAATTATTGCCACACCTTTCCTCAATACCTTTGATCATTTTGCGATCGCCCGAGAAGTTTTGAATCGTTTTGAAACTGCGATCGCCAGATTGCAAAGAACTAACCAGTTAAAAACGGGCTATATACCCATATATGGCATTGGACATAGTATGGGCTGCAAACTACACCTATTGATTGGCAGTTTATACGATGTCGAAAGAGCAGGAAATATTCTTATTTCGTTTAATAATTATCCCGCTAGTCGAGCCATACCGTTCATGGAGCAGTTTAATGTTACGCCAATGCTTAATGTGGAGTTTGCACCCTCTCCCCAGGAAACCGAAAAGTTAATTGCCGAACACTATAATGTCCGCCGCAATTTATTACTCAAGTTTACTCAAGATGAATTAGATCAAACAGTTAACTTAAATAGTATTTTGAAAAATCGCTTTTCCGATATGATCACACTGCGTACTCTGAAGGGAACTCACTTAACTCCTTTATCTCAAAATATACAGTGGCAAACTGGAGATTTTTTCACCCCAATTGATGCGATCGGACAGTGGTTCAATCAAGGATTGTCCCGTAACTTACAAAATTTGAGACACGAGTTAGTTACTTGGTTAAATCCCATGTCAGTTTTTTGAGCTTGATAATTGCTAATTAATAGCATTAACTGATTTGAAATATTAATCAATAAGTTATATACCGTTTCTCCTATTTGTGAGGTATACCTTGGTTATGTTTGGGAAAAGGGGAAAAACGATGCCGCGAAGAACAGACGAGTCAGCAAATCATTGAGAACTTCCTTAGGAACGTTATCAGCTTTTTAGAGATGCAATTGGTATTTATCAATTCTGTTAAGTTTATATGTTGATATTATGAAGTTCATAGCTCAGTTTGCTAACGCCTAATTAATCAACGAAGAAAAAAACTATATTAGATGATGCGCTTAATACCTCATATGATGATTTTAAACTAAGTTCAGCGGTTAGAAGAGTGTTTGCAATTTAAAATATTGTCAAACTTTTTGTCAAATTTTTTTATTCAAACAGCTTAAGTATATTTACAATTATCTAGATTAAAGTTAATCTTTAAAAGCTAGTGAAATTACTTAGGTTGATCATAAAAAAATTTAAATTAATCTAAGCTTAATAAGCTCAAAAAGAGGAGTAACAATAATATGAAAGTAGCCTTTCTTGCAGGTGGTTTAGGAACTAGAATCTCCGAAGAAACAGAAAACAAACCTAAGCCCATGGTGGAGATTGGTGGACAGCCAATTTTGTGGCACATTATGATGCATTACTATCAATACGGCTTTAAAGACTTTACTGTTGCCTTGGGTTACAAGGGCACAGCTATTAAAAAGTATATGGTAGATTATTGTGCCCTCAACAGTAATTTAACGGTGGATTTAGGTAGCGGTAAAGTTACCCCTCATGGTGGCTATAAGCTAGATTGGAGCGTAAATTTAATTGATACAGGTTTAACAACTAACACTGGAGGCAGAATCAAGCGTCTGGCTCCCTATCTTGGTCAAGAAACCTTTATGCTAACTTGGGGGGATGGGGTATCAGATATAAATCTTCATGATTTGCTAGCGTTTCATCGTTCTCATGGCAAGCTGGCAACTTTGACAGCAGTTCGACCACCGGCTCGCTTTGGTCATTTAGATTTGAAAGGAGATCAAATCTCTGAATTTTCTGAAAAGAATCAAACAAAAGAAGGTTGGATCAATGGTGCATTCTTTGTGCTGGAGCCTGGGGTTTTTGACTACATCGATGATGATGACACTCAGTGGGAAAAAGCCCCATTGGAAAAATTGGCTAGGGACGGACAACTAATGGCATACAAGCATGACGGTTTCTGGCAATGTATGGATACATTGCGCGATAAAACTCTGCTAGAAACTTTATGGGCTAGTGGTAATGCACCTTGGAAAACATGGGAGAATGAAAAAAAATGAAAATACTGGTAACTGGTCACAAGGGTTATATTGGCACGATCTTGATTCCAATGCTGCTCGCCAAAGGTTATGATGTTGTCGGTTTAGACACAGATTTATATGCCAGAAGTACTTTTGGTGAAGGGATTGTAGAAATTCCTGAATTAATTAAAGATATTCGCGATGTCGAGTTAGAGGATTTAGAGGGATTTGAGGCGGTTCTCCACTTAGCGGGGCTGTCCAACGATCCTTTGGGTAATCTTAATCCTCAATTGACTGAGGAAATTAACTATAAAGCTTCAGTTAAACTAGCCAAATTAGCCAAACAAGCCGGAGCTAGTCGTTTTATCTTCTCGTCTTCTTGTAGTAACTATGGTGCAGGGGGTGAAGATTGGCTGAATGAAGAATCCGCTTTTAATCCGGTAACTCCCTATGGAGTTTCTAAGGTAAAAGTAGAGCAAGAAGTAAGTCAGTTAGCAGATGATAACTTTAGCCCCACTTTTTTACGTAATGCCACAGCTTATGGTGTATCACCAAGATTACGCTTTGATTTGGTCTTAAATAATCTAGTTGCTTGGGCATTTACTAAAGGTTTGGTCTATATCAAAAGCGATGGTAGTCCTTGGCGACCAATTGTTCATATTGAAGACATTTCCAGAGCCTTTATTGCTGTTTTAGAAGCTCCCAGAGAGTTAATTCATAACGAAGCCTTTAATGTAGGTCGCAATGAAGATAACTATCAAATTCGCGAAATAGCTGAAATTGTCAAGGAAACCGTGCCTAACTGCCGCATTGAATACGCACCTGATGCTGGACCTGATACCCGTTGTTATCGCGTGGACTGTAGTAAGATTGCTAGAGTTTTGCCTAGTTTTCAGCCTCAATGGAATACTCGCAAGGGAGCAGCCGAACTATATGAAGTGTATCAAAAGGTCGGTCTGACTCTAGATGAGTTTGAAGGGACTAAATACCAAAGAATAGCCCATATCAAATACCTGATTAGTAATGAACTACTGGACGGAGAATTGCGTTGGCGTAAAGAACAGTTGGCAACTATTGAATAGCTTTTATAGTGGTTAACTGTGATTAACTGAATTTAATCACTAAATAAAATCGGCGTTGCTGATTAGAAACATGAATTGATAATAATCTTGTTTTAAGATATCAGCTATTAGTCTCTTAAGAATGTAGTCAAAATTTGTAATTGTGCAGTTGATGTCGAACTTCAGCAACACCATAAAATCAAGTCAATCGAAAAATTAGGTAAGCAATGCTTAGGACAATCACTGTTGGTTGTCCTAATTTCTATCATCAACTATTAAGCCTAGTCACCTTAAGTAATTCTGTAATTTTAACTATGAATAATCATCGACCGAGTTGTCTTTCCTGTGGGAAGCAAGACCTCAAATCAATTATTTCTTTTGGCTATACTCCCCTTGCCGATAATCTTTTAACTAAAGAGCAGTTCGATGCTCCAGAATACACTGCTCCATTGGACTTGGTTTTTTGTCCTGAATGCAGTCTGGTACAAATTACCGAAATAGTGCCACCTGAAATTCTTTTTTGTCAGGACTATCCTTATTTCTCTTCTGTCTCTGTATCCTTGCTCAAGCACTTTGGTGATAGCGCCAAGAATTTGATTAAAACCAGAAATTTAGACAGCAATAGCTTAGTAATCGAAGCTGCTAGCAACGATGGCTACATGCTGAAAAACTTTGTGGATGAGGATATCCCTGTGCTGGGTATTGATCCAGCTTCTGGCCCAGTAAATGCCGCTCTGGAGAAAGGCGTGAATTCCATCTGTACTTTTTTTGGCAAAGAATTAGCTCAGAAATTAAAGGATGAAGGCAAGCAAGCAGACGTGTTTTTAGCTAATAATGTTTTGGCTCACGTACCAGACTTAAATGGCTTTGTTACTGGTATTTCACTGCTGTTGAAAGATACAGGGGTGGCGGTAATTGAAGCTCCTTATCTCTTAGATTTGGTGGAACACTGTGAGTTTGACACGATTTATCATCAACACCTCTGTTACTACTCCGTGACCGCCTTAGATAAGTTGTTTAGAAGACACAATTTATATTTAAACCATATTGAACAAACAAAAATCCACGGTGGTTCCTTGCGTTTATATGTTGAACCAAAAGAAGCCGTTCAGGATTCAGTCAAGTCTTTGCTCGCCGCCGAAAAGTCCGCACAGGTAGATCAAATGACCTATTACGAAAATTTTGCGGGTAAAGTAGCAGATTTCAAGGGTTCTTTGTTAGAGATTCTTTGGGATTTGAAACAGCAAGGTAAAACAGTCGTCGGATATGGTGCTGCGGCTAAAGCCACAACCATGTTGAGTTACCTGGGTATTGATAAAACTTTGCTGGATTACATAGTAGACTTAAACACTTTTAAGCATGGACGCTATATGAGTGTGAATCATTTACCTATTTTTCCTCCCACCAAGCTCTTGGAAGATCAACCAGACTATGTATTAATCCTTGCCTGGAACTTCGCTGAAGAAATTATGCAGCAACAGCAAGAGTATCAAAAAGCTGGGGGGAAATTTATTGTTCCCATTCCTAAACCCAGAATTGTTTGATTTAGCTTTTAGCTTTTAGCTTTTAGCTTCTAGCTTCTAGCCATGAGCTTTTCTAGATTTAATATTATGGTCTACTTACCTGAAAAGCGCTGTTTTTCGCCTTTCCCTTTTCCCCTTTCCCCTTTCCCCCTTTTAAATAGGAGTGTCAATCATGGTCAGAGATATAATTTCTAATGTTGGTTCTTCAGGACTCAAAAACCAAAAAGTTCAGCATTCATGTCCTAACTGTGGGCATCATGAACTGGAGGTTTTTTATGAAGTTCGTGATGTTCCCGTTCACAGTTGTCTGATGATGTCAGATCAAGCTAAGGCAGTTGATTTTCCCAGTGGAGATGTAGTTTTAGGATTTTGCGATCGCTGTGGTTTTATTACCAATACCGAATTTGATACTAAATGGTCATCCTATGCCCCAAACTACGAAGATCAACAAAGTTATTCTCCCACATTTAATAAGTTTTCCCTCAAGCTAGCTAATCACTTAATCGATAAATACGATCTGCATAATAAAGACATTATCGAAATCGGCTGTAGTAAGGGAGATTTCTTACTGCTGCTCTGTGAATTAGGTAACAATCGGGGTGTCGGAATTGACCCTAGTGTGGTTCCTGGTAGGGTAGAAAGTGAAGCAGCAGACCGCGTGACCTTTATTCAAGATTACTATTCTGAAAAACACGCTGAGTATGTCGGCGATTTTATTTGTTGTCGCCACACCCTAGAGCATATCCAACCTACCTCTGAGTTTATCAAAACCGTCCGCAAGTCCATCGGCGATCGCAATACTACCGTAGTATTTGAAATCCCTGATAACACTAGAGTTCTCAAAGAACAGGCTTTTGAAGATATTTATTATGAACACTGTTCCTACTTTAGTCCTGGTACTTTAGCTCGTTTATTCCGCGACAGTGGTTTTGAAGTTACAGATCTCTACTGTGATTATGGCGATCAGTATTTATTAATTGAAGCCAAGCCTGTTGCTATACCGTCGGATAAGGTTCATCCTTTTGAAGAAAGCGTGTCCGATGTTGCTCAAGATGTGCAGTTATTTACTGACAAGATTACAGGCAAATTAGAATACTGGAAAAAGTACCTCGATGATGCTCAAACCAAAGGTGAAAAAGTCGTAGTTTGGGGTTCTGGTTCAAAGTGCGTAGCCTTCTTAACTACCCTCAAGACCATCGATAAAATTCAATACGCAGTTGATATCAATCCTCATCGTCACGGCAAATATATTCCTGGAGTGGGTAAAGAAATTATGGCTCCCGAATTCCTCAAAACCTATCAACCAGATAAGGTGATTGTGATGAATGCCATCTATACCGAAGAAATTAGCGAAATGTTGAAAAACATGGGTGTTGCCACCGAAGTTGTGGCACTTTAAAGAAGTGCAAGGGGATGGGGAAGCAAAATAATAGGTTCTTCATCCCTAATTTTATTGTTATAAAAACTTAGAGCTTATAGCTTAAGGCTTATAGCTATTAAAACCAAATACCTATGCATAAATATAACTATATTATTATCGGTGGTGGAATTGTTGGGTTGTCTACGGCGATCGCTCTTAGTCAGCGATTCCCCGCAGCGAAAATTGCTCTATTAGAAAAAGAAGCGACATGGGCTGCACATCAGACAGGACATAATAGTGGTGTAATTCATTCGGGGATTTACTATAAACCAGGAAGTTATAAAGCTAAACTTTGTCGTCAAGGCAACCAGTCAATGGTAGCTTTTTGCGAAGAACATAATATTGAGTACAAAATATGTGGCAAGGTTATCGTAGCGACCGAAGAGCATGAATTACCTTTGTTAGATAATCTCTACGACAGAGGACTAGCTAACGAGCTTGAGATTAAAAAGATCACCAAAGAGCAAGTACAAGAAATTGAACCTCATGTTAGTTGTTTAGCTGGAATTAGAGTCAAAGCTACAGGAATTGTTGACTATAAACAAGTTTGTTTGAAATATGCTGAAATTGCACAAAAACAGGGTGTAGATCTATACAACAACACCTGTGTTCAGGATTTCGTAGCAACGACAGACGGTTATGTAATTAAGACTAATCAAGAAGAATATCAAACAGAATTTTTAATTAACTGTGGAGGGCTATATAGCGATCGCCTGACGGAATTAGCCAAAGTCAAAGCTCCCGCCAAAATTGTGCCTTTCCGTGGGGAATATTACGAGTTAACCCCTGAAAAACGCTATTTAGTCAACGGCGCGATCTATCCTGTCCCCAATCCTAACTTTCCTTTCTTAGGGGTGCATTTTACCCCAGGAATCGATGGTAGTGTCCACGCGGGGCCAAACGCTGTACTAGGTTTTAAGCGAGAAGCTTATAATAAGTTTGATTTTGATCTAGAAGACTTCCTGGACACCATGACCTATCCTGGGTTTTGGAAACTGGCAGGGAAATTTTATAACGAAGGAATACAGGAGATGATTCGCTCCTACAGCAAGACTATTTTTGTCCGTAGCCTACAAAGATTAATCCCTGAAGTGCAAGCTGATGATGTCGTACCCACTCCCGCAGGAGTGCGAGCGCAAGCTTTGAAAAATGATGGCTCAATGGTTGATGACTTTTTAATTGTTAAGGGCAACAAAGCACTGCACGTCTGTAACGCTCCTTCTCCTGCTGCTACTGCTTCGATTGAAATTGGCATACAAATTGTGGCTCAGATAGTAAATTAATGTCTGAAATTTAGTATGGTAAATTAATGTCTGAAATTTAATTTAGTAACCCGTAATTATCAATGAACACATTTAATCGATTGACAGAAAAAATGGCAAGAATGAAATTTCTTGTAGGCTCGACAGTCGATCAGCGAAGAGCAATGTTTCCCCCAGCTAAACCTCTCGAAGAAAAACATATTCTCAACTGTAGGCTGGTGGAGAATCGCGACAAAATGCTCGAATATATGCCAAAAAAGGCAATTTGTGCTGAAATAGGCATTTTAAAATGTGAATTTTCAGACAAAATTTTGCAGATAACGCAACCTGAAAAATTGCATTTAATTGATATAGAAGATGATCCGATCAAAATCGCTAAACAAAAATTTGCTTCAGACATATCTAATGGAACAGTAGCTGTACATCTCGGTGACTCATTTGAAATTATTATGTCAATGCCAGATAATTATTTCGATTGGGTTTATATTGATGGAGATCATTCCTATGAAGGAGTGAAAAAAGACTTAGACGCTACACGACTGAAGTTAAAACCTGATGGTTTGATCGCCATGAACGATTATATATTTTTTACACCTTTGGGTTTGTCAAAATGTGGTGTGGTTGAGGCGGTCAATGAATTTTGCCTTGAGCATAATTTTGAACTTTTATATTTTGCGCTTCAGGGACGAATGTATAATGATGTTGTCCTCCGTAGGCTTTGAAGACAAAATTGCTAGAAAAAGATCATTAACCTTTTATTATCCTGCCGCTCCTGCCATAAATCTGGTCGGAGATCGCCAGCTTGCTAAGTCTGTTGCTGTTCTAAATTGTGCTCATAATAATTTTGTCAAAAAGGTGATCGCTCAATAGTTTTCTCATCAAGATTAAAGGTCTAGCTAATTTTCCTGCAACATAACGTGTCTTAGGTTTTTTGGCTTTAATGGCTTGAGACACTACTTTTGCGATTACAGAAGGGTCAGAAGCATTTCCTGGATCGTTATAACTTTTGATTATTTTCTCAATTTTCTTTGCCATTACCGAATAAGCTGAATTACCAGAACGTTTCATCATTGCTGGTATCGTCACGTCGCCAAATTCAGTTTTAATTACTCCTGGTTCAATAATTATTACGTCAATATTGAAGCTTGCAAGTTCCAATCTTAAGCAGTCTGACCATCCTTCTAGGGCGTGTTTAGTAGCGTGATACCACGAACCCAAGAGAGAGTATATCTTGCCACCGATTGAGGAGATGTTAACAATTTTGCCAGACTTTTTAGCTCTCATCTGGGGTAAAACTGCTTGAGTTAGACTTGCCAACCCAAACAGATTAACCTCAAACTGTCTTCGGGCATCTTCGATTGTAGTGTCCTCCATTGCTCCGTAGATAGCATATCCTGCATTGTTTACCAAAATATCAACACCGTCATGTTCCCTTTCTATCTGTTCTACAACCCTTTTAATATCTTGCTCTTGAGTAATATCCATTTTTAAGGCGATCGCCCCAAGCTGTTCTAAATCGCGCATTTTCTCCACTCGTCTGGCAGCTACATAGACAATCAAACCGTCGCTAATTAGCTGAAGCGCGATCGCTTTACCTATGCCTGAAGATGCACCAGTTACCAACGCTACCTTCGGCATGTTTGTATTTTGAATATTCATTATTAACTAAGTAATAGCTGCTAATTATTCACTGTTATTCTGCCATGTCTCCCACAAATCAGGACGGCGATCGCAATATATGACAGCACGTTGTTTTCTTTTGAGTAATTAAAAATAATTCAGTATACTTGTACAAATAATAAGACAGGTTCGAGCAATGAAAATAGTAACCTTTACTGAAGCAAGGAACAAGCTCAAAAACATTTTAGATCGCGTAGTAGAAGATGCAGACTATACCGTAATCACTAGGCGAGATGCAGATGATGCGGTGGTTATGTCCCTAGACTATTTTAATAGTTTGCTGGAAACAGTTCATTTACTCAAATCCCCAGCAAATGCTGCTCATTTAGCCAGATCGATCGCCCAATATGAACAAGGACAAGTGACGGAAAAAGATTTGTTGGATGAGTAGTCGGATTTTAGCCTGGACTGATGAAGTCTGGGATAGTTATGTTTACTGGCAAGGTCAGGATAAGAAGACGCTAAAGAGAATTAACAAACTAATTAAAGCTGCAAAAAGTACTCCCTTTGCAGGCATTGGCAAGCCTGAACCCCTTAAGGAAAATTTATCAGGATTATGGTCGCGTCACATAGACGATACAAATCGTCTTGTATATGCAGTCAGCGATCGCTATCTAACTATTATCTCTTGTCGATTTCATTATTAATCAAAGACTGCCATTTTGCCCAGAGATCGGGACGGCGATCGCGAGTACGTATAATCTGTTCTGCTCTACGCCACTCGTCAATTAACTTGTGATTGCCTGAGCGTAATACTTCTGGCACTTGCCAACCTCGATATTCAGCGGGTCTTGTATATTGAGGATAGTCTAATAATTC
>JBJOPG010000075.1:0-20970 GCA_046050865.1 Cyanobacteriota bacterium | reverse complement strand
CACATAGCTGCAATCTGGAATTTTATTCATCACTACAATGCAACCAGGCGGCTAAAACTTGGACTTCCCTAGTTCTTCCTTTCCTTCAGGGCACTACCCTGCTAGATATTCGGTCTTTTTCCTGGTGGAAAGAGAGGTGCTTCTGGTGCGATAGTAATAGTAAGGTTGATTCACCAGATAAAACTTCGCCTGATGTCGAAGGCATTCCAGATATAGGGTAAAATCTTCTCCTACCTTGAGATTTTCATCGTACCAAATCTGATGTTTAAGCAGAAATTCCCTTCTAATCATGGGTTTGGTATAGCCCAAGCTCCAGGTTCGGTTAGCGTTAATTGAGCCAAGGCGATCGCTAGTAACAAAATTTACTGTATCAATTGAGAAAATCCCTGAAAAGTTTAGGTGGGGGCATTCCCTCAACAAACTACTCCAGTGTTTTGTTTGCTCCTCATTGATCAACCAAAGATCATCAGCGATCAAATCTGCATCGTTAGCTTCCCCTTGGGGAATTAGCTTTTCCAACCTGTCAGAGGCATACCAATCGTCTGAGTCTAACAAGGCAATCCACTTGCCCTGGGCTTGACTAATGCCAAAATTACGTCCGTAGCTGACACCTCGATTTTGCTTATTTTCAAAAATTCTAAGTCGGCAATCATGAAAAATATGGGCAGTTTCTACTGTCGAGTCTTGAGAAGCATCATCAATTAAAATTACTTCTAAATTACTATAGCTCTGCTTAAAAACTGATTCTAGTGCTTGAGCAATATATTTTTCGCTATTATAGGTAGGAATAATAATTGATACTTCTGGCTTCATCAAACTAATCTTTTAAAATTTTGGTTGTAAAATCACTTTGATACACTTTACATATATGGGGTGCACTTTGTATATATGCTGCGTATCATGGAATTATACATGTAATTATTAAGATTTCGATGTTAAAACCATGTCTATTATGTGAATTTATTGCATATAATCACTAATCAATTTAATCAGTTTTATTGCTATCAATGTGGTCAATTGCCTCCTCTAAAAACAGTCTGGCTTCCTTCCCGTTAGTATTAACCGCTCCCAAAGAATTTTTAATTTTAGGGGGCATAGAAATTAATTTGCGGGCAATAATTTGAATTAATTTGGTGTCTTTTTGAGTTTGGGCTGAAGCATTTTGATTAATCTGATTAAGTTCTCGCTCCAGTAGCTTGTTCAGATTGTTGACTTCTACCAAAATTTTGTCAGTATCGTATATTGGCTGCTTAATCTGCTCGATCTTGGACTTCGCTAAATTAATGGTATCCATAACAAGACTCAGCTGACTGAGACTTGAAGCAATGGTGCGAGATTGTTCTCTAACGATCGCTTTCGATAAAGATAGTCCCGTATGTAGAGCGATCTCTTGGAAATTCTCAATTTCTTCAGGTTGCCAATCCTTAAAATCGAAACATTGATGAGCCACCAGTAAGCCATAGATTTCGCCGTTATCAAAATTGATTGGTGCCACCAAATTGGATTTAACACCTATTTTGGCTAGATTATCTACATAGCAGTTGCTCATTCCAGCTTCAAAAATATTAGCGGTAGCCCGTATCCGACCACTTTGATACTGCTCCAGGTAGCGGTATTCAAAACAGGGATCTTTGATTACACTGCCTAAAATCTTAGCCAATGCAGGAGTAGATGCTTCGGCAACAATTTTGCCCAGATCTCTATCTTGTAATCCGTAAACCACAACGCGATCGCAATTGATCATCTCTTTAGCTTGCAATGCACCTTCTTGTAGCACATCGTGACTATTTGTCTTTTGATGAATCTGCTTGATGACGGCGGTTACGAGTTGTTTGTTCTCCTGGGCACTTGCCACCTGGGACTCTAAAGCTGAGTAATTCTGTTGTCTAGCTAGTTGTTCGATTAGCCAACTAGAAACTTGCAGTACAAACTCTACTTCTGACTGTTGCCACTCCCTAGTACTGGAACATTGATGCATCACCAGTAGTCCATACAAGGAATTATCCTGACGGACAATCGGCACCACCAGATTGGATTTAACGTCAATTTTTTCTAAGTTTTCAATGTGACAAGGACTGATCCCCGATTTACGCAGATCACTAATTGCCCTTACTCTACCTTTACTGTACTTTTCGATGTACCCCGACTCAAAACAGGGATCTGTAATGGTTCTGCCCAAGATTTGAGTATAGCCAGGGGTGACTGCTTCGGCAACAATTTTACAGAAGGCATCCTGTCCCATGCTATAGACCACAGCGCGATCGCATTTCAGGGCTTGATAAACAATCCGAACTCCAGCTTGCAAAATATCTTCTTCCGTCTTGGCATCCCGCAAATTTTTAAATAATTCCGTCAGGACAGCATTAGTTGCCGAACCATTAGCCGAAACTTCTGTTAATGATAGTGATGGTGGGATAGTCATTATAGATAATCAATAATTAATTTTAAATTTTCAAAGGTTTCCTCAATTTAGGCAACAGGAATCTTGATCTAGCTATGGGGCTAGACATAGTTCAAGAAGCAAAGATATATTTTTTACTTTTAGATTTGTGTATTACTACTGGTGATTTTAGCGTACTAGAGTCACAAAATCTTCCGTAGGATAGAAGTAAAATTAAAATAAAACGCTTATAGTTAGCTGTCTGTTTCCCATTGAACCAGCGGATCAGATAATAGTGCTTCTCTGTTTACATTGTAGTTATTTCGCCGTGAAAAAGTAATCTAAATACTCTCAATAATCCAGTTTATAGAGTATTGCAGGATAAAGTAAATGATAGGTGAATTAGCTTTTTATTGAGTAGTAAGACCTCAATCAGACACTTTTTTGTTAGATAGCTAATCTTTAATTCAAATCTATTGACAATCAATAACTAGCAATAAAATATTTAAGTAAACTACTAAACTTAGCAGAATGTTCAAAATGAACATTATGTCCCGTACGAGGCACAATTTGCAGCCTAGCCTGGAGACAATCCTGTGCCATCAATCGATTGAGTTTGACAAATTTAGGATCTAATTCCCCCGCAATCAACAAAAGTGGAACTTGTATTTCTCCTAGACGACTCCACAATGCAGGCTGTGTTCCCAGTCCCATGAAGCGTAAGGACTTAGCTAACTTATAAGGGTCGTTACCAAATCTTCTAGCGATCGCTTTTTGATAGTTAGGATGCTGGACAAAAGATGAAAATAGAGGTTGAGCGTACCACTGCTGGATAAAATCAGCCAAATTCATGGACTCCAGTTGCTCGGCTAACTTTAAATCTTGAACCTTACGGCGATCGCGCTCTAACTGGGTAGATAGTCCTGGGGAAGTGGATTCTAAGATTACTGCCTGAAAATACTGGGGAAAATGAATAGCTAGATAAAGCGCAATTCTCCCTCCCATGGAATAACCCACCAAAACACATTGCTTGATGTTTAATTCGACTAGTAACTCAATCAGCGCCAGGGCAACATTCGACATCTGATAATCACTATCCTGCCGCACTTCAGTCTGACCATGACCAGGCAAATCTACTGTCAAACAGCAAAAATCACTCAGGTTAGTGATAACCTGAGCAAAATCATAACAGTCCCCCATAAAACCATGGAGAAACAAGATCGTCGGTTGATGGCGATCGCCCTTTAAAACGTAGTTTAATCGATAGTTACTAGTTATTAGAAGTTCAAAGGCTAAAAGCTAGAAGCTAAAAGCTAAAAGCTAAAAGCTAGCCCTAAAGGGTACCGCTTCGCATAAAGCTAAAAGCTATCTTAATGATGATGGTGGTGAGTAGCTTGAGTTTTAGCTAATTGGGGATTTACGGTATTCCCTGATTCCCCTAACAAAGCCTCGATCTGGGGGTTTGCCCACTCCGCTGCCATGTGCATAAACTCAGGACGACTATTGACGCAGGGCATCTGAATAAAAGTAACGTCTGAATGCTTATGTTGGAGACTATGGATAATATGATCCACATCCAGGAGAGTTTCATGATTTTCGGTGGCGAAACCAATAGGCATCATCACAATAGCAGTTGCTCCCAGCTCCATCAGGTTCTGTGCCGCTAATTTAGCGTTGGGCTGTGTCCACTCAATTAGAGGGGTGTCGTGATTGAGCCAACCCACAGAAATCAGAGGGTATTTATCAATTAATTTCTCGCGAACCAATTCATACATCCCCTGGCTTTCATCAATGCCAGAAGTAAACCCTTTGGCTTTGTGAGGACAACCATGATTCATGAGAATGATGCCGATTTGCGAAGCTAAATGTCCTTGGGCTAATTCTGCCTCAATCTTTTCTTCCACCATCTGAGCCATCAAATTAATATATTCTGGCTTGTTAAAGAAGGAAGGAATATAACGAGAACTTTTTAACCAATGAGCGTCCCCATCCGCTTGCTTGGCTAAAGCTTTGTTCACCTGTTCCACCGCAATACCACTAGTGAAAATAGAATCCACCACTAGCAAAGGATAAATCAAGATTTTCTCAAAACCTTGCGCTTTAATCTCCGCCAATACCTGATCTGGCAAATGAGGTGCACAGAAGTTAAAAGCTTTAAAGACTGTTACCTGGTCACCCCAAGTTTTTCTCAGTTCACTTTCGATCCCCACTCTTTGCTCTTCAAAGATGGCATTGTGGGGAGAAATAAAATTATTATGCTGATGACTCCACTCATGGAGATCAAACATTGCCAGTAATTTAGCGATCGCCGGATAAATCCAGGTAGGTACAGGGGCAAATTTAGCCGTTAAAAGATTGAGAGCCTGTTCATTATAGTTAGCAAAGTCTGCATAACTTTCTACCTCGCCATAGCCCATTAATAATACTGCTACACGATTGTTTTGGTTATGTTCAGCTTCATGATGATGATGGTGTTCATGAACTGTAGAGGTTGATTGATGAGGGATTGTAACCACTTACTACTTCCTTTTCCTTTAAATAAGTTGAATTAAGTTATGAGTCAGATTTAGTAACGATATGTGCCGTGTTTTGCAGAGATAAACTAAAGTCTCAGCCCTACTAGATATGTACCAGTTAAGCTAGCATCCCCCTCTAGGGGATATCCAGGGAAATGCTAAAAGTTAATATTTGGCAGTATAAATTAAACTTAAATTGTTTAATTGTTAATCATTATCGTGATGACACCAGAAATAGAGTTGCCAGCGATCGCTCAAAGTCAAGCAGATTCAAGATCTCCATCTCCAGGAGAAATACCAGGAAAAGTGGTGGTCTGTCGCGGACGTAGTTGCCTGG
Source organism: Cyanobacteriota bacterium (assembly GCA_046050865.1). Taxonomy (GTDB): domain Bacteria; phylum Cyanobacteriota; class Cyanobacteriia; order Cyanobacteriales; family Xenococcaceae; genus Waterburya. The sequence goes on along the minus strand of JBJOPG010000075.1, from coordinate 15,737 downwards.
GACAATTTTGCCCAAAACTTACCTCCTGAAGTGGAACTGATGTCTGTTCCCTGTCTAGGACAGTGCGGTAATGGATCAATGGTAGTGATCGAACCTGAACAAATCTGGTACTCCCAAGTTCATCCCGATGAAGTTGAAACTGTAATCCAGCAACACATTATCGGTAAAGTTCCTGTTCAGGCAATGTTATATTTCAAGTCTTAGAGATCGGAGTTCGGAATTCGGAGTTCGGAGTTAAAGATTAAAGTGTTTTTTACATTAGTGATCTAATCCATATTCATTAACACATTCATTGGCTAAAACATACTCCGTACTGGCTTTAAGCATTTCTACTAGCTCTTGATCCATGTATTGATAGTCATCGGGAATATCAAGCACCATAATTGTTGGTAAGTCTAGATTATGGTACTGGCTGGTAATGATTTTTTTATGTTTGTTTTCCATAACCAAAACTAGATCCGCCCAAATTAAATCCTGTTCAGAAATTCTTTTCTTGGCGCTAGCACTAGTCCCTGCTGATCGCACATTTACCCTTGGGTCATGACGATATAAGGTTTCGCCCGTCGGGCTACGCCATTTGTTTTTAGAACAGACAAATAAAAGATTTACTGACAAAATCAACCTGTGGTCAGAGAGACCCCGCCTTAAAATGACGGGGCTTCCTCTGACTTCGTGAAATTTCTTACAATTAGTATAATTTACCATTCTGGTGTTTTTGCAGCGAGACGACCCAATGACTAATAAACCTCCTTCTAATGATGACAATTCTCGATCGCCCATTAGTAAAGCGGTGACTCAAGCAGTGCAAAAAATTCAGTCTAGGGTTAATTTTAATGCTGCCAATTTTAAATCGGGAGCGGCAACTCCAGAATTAAGAATCAAAGAAGCTAATGGTAAAAAACAAAAATATCCCTTGGTGGGCGATCGCTATACTCTAGGGAGAAGTTCTCGCTGTGATATTAGTATCCAGAATCCTGTCGTTAGTCAGACTCATTTAACTCTTAAAAGAAACCGCAAAAAACCCCGCTCGTTTATCATTCAAGACGAAAAATCCACCAATGGCATCTATCGCGGTAAGCGTCGTCTACAAAGCTTGTCTTTGTTTCATGGTGAAAGTTTTACCCTGGGGCCACCAGAATTAGCGGCGGGGGTGACGGTAGAATATTTTAATCCTCCTCCTTGGTGGATCTACATGGTTCGCTACTCACTTTATAGTTTGGTGGGTATGTTGGGATTGCTATTATTATTCTTGAGTATCGAGTGGATCAAGGTGCCTGTTTATCCGATTCCGCGAGAATCTACCCTGCCGATTGTGGTCTATGCTCAGGATGGCGAAACCCCGATTAATCCCACTGCCAGCAATAATACTCATCACGAGCTAAAGAAACTCTCGAATTTTTCGGCTTATTTACCTAATGCGGTGATTGCCTCGGAAGACAGTCGTTTTTATTGGCATTTTGGCGTAGATCCCATCGGTATAACGCGAGCAGTGTGGATTAATTTGACCCACTCAGAATTACGTCAAGGAGCAAGTACTTTAACTCAACAGCTAGCACGGAGTCTGTTTCCCGAAGTGGGAAGACAAAACACGGCAGGACGAAAACTGCGAGAGGCTTTGGTCGCTTTGAAATTGGAAACTTTTTATAGTAAAGATTTTATTCTCAAAACCTATCTCAATCGGGTCTATTTGGGGATCGGTAGCTATGGTTTTGAAGATGCGGCACAGTTTTATTTTGACAAATCGGCAGCGGATCTAGATCTTTCAGAAGCAGCAACCTTAGTGGCGATCTTGCCAGCCCCCAACGCCTATAACCCCGTCAAGGATTATGATACTGCCATCGGTCTGCGGAACCGTATTATCGATCGCATGGTCAAACTGGGCATGGTCAAAAAAGAAGAAGCGGATCGGGCAAGGCGATCGCGCATTGAAGTGAGTCCCAGCGCCCGTGAAAGTTTCTCCAGTACTGTAGCACCTTATTTCTATAGCTATGTCATCGATGAATTGCAAGATTTATTAGGCTCGGACGTAGCAAGGGAAGGTAATTTTATTGTCGAAACAGCTCTTAATCCCCAGCTGCAAAAAGAAGCGGAACAATCTTTAGAGTCTTCGGTGAGCAATGATGGCGATCGCCTGGGCTATTCCCAAGGTGCATTAGTCACTTTAGATCGCAAAAATGGTAATATTCTCGCTCTGGTCGGGGGCGTAAACTATGGAGAAAGCCAATTTAATCGAGTAGTCCAAGCCAAAAGACAACCTGGCTCGACTTTCAAAGTTTTCGCCTATGCCGCAGCCCTAGAAGAGGGGATAGATCCTGAGACAATATACTCCTGTGCCCCTCTATCCTGGCAAGGACAGGAATATCGTGGTTGTGAGCGAAGCAGTGGCGATATTGATATGTACGAGGGTCTAGCCCAGTCAGAAAACGTGGTTGCTCTGCGAGTGGCTCAAGATGTGGGCTTGCCCAAGGTTATGGATGTTGCCGAACGATTTGGTGTAAGTTCTCCCCTGACAGAAGCTCCTGGTTTAGTAATTGGTCAAAGTGAAGCTACTGTGCTAGAGATGACTGGCGCTTATGCCACCATCGCTAATGATGGTATTTGGAATAAACCCCATGCCATCAACCGTATTTTGGATGGGAGTGACTGCAAAGATCAGAGGAAAAAAGACACTTGTCGAGCAATTTACACCTACGATGACGACGAGGAAACCTATCATGAGGCGATCGCCCAAGATGTTACCGATGAGCTAACAGCAATGTTGCAGGTGGCAGTTAAAGACGGAACAGGGAAAGCCGCTTATCTCGACCAGGGGGAGGCAGGAAAAACGGGAACAACTGATCAAAACGTCGATCTTTGGTTTATTGGCTATTTTCAAGATCGAGACTTGGTAACCGGGATTTGGCTAGGGAACGACGATAACTCTCCCACCAGTGGCAGCAGCTATCAAGCCGCTACTCTTTGGGGAAAATATATGAAGCAAGCGATTAGCGAATAGAAGTAGTTAAATCATGAAAATAAGCGATCAATATCATAAATGGATTGAATGGAGCGAAGAAGATCGGGTTTATATTGGACAATGTCCCGATCTAATCACAGGGATACATGGAGATGATCCTGTAAAACTTTATAGCGAATTGTGTGAAGTAGTAGAAGAAGTGATTCAGAGTTTTGAAGCAGAAGGTAAAGTACTTCCTCCGTCTCGCACACGCCCTATGCAAGAAGTTTTTTAGTCAAAATTAATAGTTACTGCATAAACTTCATGCCATAGATAGGCTGAGATTTGGGCCATAAGGTATGTCTTAAGAGTTTTTTCAATCTAGGAGAAGCATTTTCCATGGCTTCTGGTTGATAGTCGAATAAACTATTTTCTAAAGGATGAATATACTGGGGGGTATAGTTTCCCAGTAAAGATACCCTAGGGCGATCGCTATTATTTTCAGAAGTATCATGCCAACATAATCCATGGGAGATAATCGCCGAACCTGCTGTGCCGACAATTTTTGTAGCGCTGCTAGCAAACTGGGATGGTTCGGGTTTAGTGGCTAACTTTTGAGTGCCTGGTGCAAACAAAGGAGCGCCATTCTGGGGGGTGAAATCTTCCATCAGCCAGATCACCTGAAGTTCTAATACAGGATACTTAGGAAAAGGGGCTGTCATTGCCCAATAGGGATAATCAACATGAATTCCCATGCTTTTTGCCCCTGGATGGAGAACATGCGCCGAAAACCCGCCTAAAATTACATTCTCGCCGATCAGTGCTTCAATAATCGAGAGTAAAAACTCATGCTGCGCCAGCTTAGCAAAGATATCCGCCTTGTAAATTAAGCCATAGAGCCGCTGTTTTTGCCCCTGAACCACTAATTCATCTTCTTGTCTTGATTGCTCGGCTAATTCCAAAATTAATTGTCTGGCTGCTGCTGCTTCTTGGGTTGAGATCAGATCGGGCAACAGAACATAACCCTGCCCATTGGTAATTTCGTCAATTATTTCAGCAATCTCTAGGGACATAACTAAATACTAAAAATAAAGAGTCTTATTTTTCCATATCTGCAATGGATTTTGGTACATCGGCAGTAAGAACTTCATGTCCGTTGGGGGTTACCAGTAGATCGTCTTCAATCCGAATCCCAATTCCTTTCCATCTGTCAGGAATTTCTGGTTGTCCCTCGGCAGGTTTAATATGGGGGGAAATATAAATCCCTGGTTCTACGGTAACAATGTGTCCTGGAGTTAAATTTTGCCAAGTTTCAGCATCGTGCTTATAGACTCCCGCATCGTGAACATCTAAACCGAGCCAGTGACCTGTACGGTGCATATAAAAAGGCTTATACTTTTCCTCTTTGATAATTTCTTCAAGCTCACCCTGAAGTAATCCCAAATCTAATAAACCTTGGACAATCACACAGACTGCTAGATCATGAAATTCATTATAGGGTTTCCCTGGCTTTACTTCTTCCATTGCTTGCCGTTGTGCTTCTAGGACAATCTCATACAAAGCTTTTTGTTCGGGGGTAAACTTACCCCCCACTGGAAAAGTACGGGTGATGTCGCCGTTATAGTAACCGTAGGAACAGCCAGCATCAATAAGCAATAGCTCATGATCCTGCATCTGGCGATTGTTTTCAATATAGTGCAGCACACAAGCATTAGCTCCTGATGCCACTATAGAGGGGTAAGCAATGCCGATCGCTCCTTCTTGGCGAAAAACATGCTCTATTTCTGCCTGTACCTGATATTCATAGACTCCAGGTTTGGCAAACTCACGGGCGCGATTATGGGCCATTGCTGAGATCTTAGTTGCCTGACGCATCAGGGCTATTTCTCCTGGGCTTTTGACTAACCGCATCGCAAAAGTTAACGGGCGGGTATCTTCCAATGCCAGGGGAGCGGTACCTAGTTTTTGATAACCCCGCATTTGTTTTTGCCAGTGAGCAATAATCGTCTGGTTAAATTTCTCATCGCTGCCCAGATGATAGTAAATGCGATCGCTATTAACCAAATACTGCGGTAACTTTTCATTTAATTCAGCAATGGGATAAGCTTCGTCTGCGCCATAAACTTCCTTGGCTGCTTCCACTCCACAGCGATATCCTGTCCAGGTTTCTTGCTCTGGATCTTTCGGCTGCACAAACAAAATATACTGATGTTCTGGGTGGTGGGGAGCGAATACCGCCACTGCTTCAGGTTCATTAAAACCTGTCAGATAGTAAAAACTGCTTTCCTGACGATAGGTATACTCAACATCATTGTGCATTGTTGCCAAGGGCGCACTCCGAAAAATTGCTGTCCCTCTGCCAATCTTCGACATCAATTCTTGTTGTCGTTGACGATACTCTTGTTGCTCAATCCCCATGCTGTTTTATTTCTATAGCATTTTTCCACATTCTAAACTAGTTTCCGTATGTAGTTATTTTACTTGTTGTTTCTACTTGCTCCATTAGTGTTTGCCAAACTCCAGTCGGTTGCCAAATTTGATTCATCGGATAGCTGGCTGGTGCTTCGGATAGGTGCAAAACATATTTTTGCCAAAAGTAGATAAAGCAAGACACCCGCATATTTTTGGCGCAGTGTACCCAAACCTTTTCACCGTCGAAGGACTGCATGATCTTGAAGAAGGTTTCCACATCTTTCAGTTTGGGAGCATCCCAAATTACAGGAATCTGCACATAAGCCATGCCCAAATCTGTAACGATTATTCCTTCCTCCGCTAGAGCATTGGTGGAATCAGAGGTGGCTAAATTAATTACAGCTTGATACCCTGCTTGGGCGATGGATGCAAATTCTGGGGGAGTTGGTTGCCCTGATGTTGCCAGGCGATCGCTAATTTGATAATAGTCTCGAATAGTCTCAATCACTGCTCAATCCTCAAATACGATTCGTGTGCTTTCGTGTTCGCAAACAGGGTGCATTCTGTACTTAAAAAATGATGGGTTTGATTCGTCTCAGGCAATCTTGTAACAAAAGCTCTGGACAAATACCTTTGTAGGTAGCTTTTCTAGCTCTAAAATCAAGCGATCGCATCTGCTCTGTCATGATTACACCAGTCACTGCTTCACCGTCTGGTATAACCACATAGAAAGGATTTTTTCTTTGGGTATTACTAATGGGGCAGACATATGCAAAACCCATTTTTTCATTAAAATCATCGTGGCTAATCACTAAGGCTGGTCGATTACCCATTTGCTCATGACCAGCTTGCGGATCAAAATCAATCCAGATAAAATCCCCGCGCTTTGGAATATACACTACCAAACTTCTTGTCCCATTGGTTTACCCCATTCCACTTCACCTTCAGGTTCTTCGGTAATGCCAGCCAGCAATTCATCTAGGGTAAATTCTGGCAATACTTGGATGCGCTGCATCACCAATTTTCCTGCTTCAACGGTGCATTCGATCACATCGTTAGACTTTAGATCCAATGCTTCAACTGCATATTTGGGAATCCGAAGAGCAAGAGAGTTTCCCCACTGACCAATTTGTGACTTCATGATTTTTGGTTTTTCATGTTCAATCTGGATATCTAAAGTATATCATGAAAATTTCAATCATGTTTGTCAATAACTCACAGCAATGAGCGATCGTCAATCAATAAGAGCATGTAATTTAGCTGCCACTTCATCCATCACCTCCAAAGGCATAGACTCAATATACTTAACCTGGCGTTCAACCCAATCAACAGTCTTGACCTGAAAAGCAAGAATTACTCCAGTCGTATTTAGTCCGTCTGGCAAAATCACCTCCAGATTAAACCCCTTCACCTTGCTGGTGATTGGGCAAACCAAAGCTAATCCAGTTGCTCTATTGAATTTTTTAGACGTGACAATTAAAGCCGGTCGATAACCAGCCTGTTCTCTGCCCAAGGTCGGATCAAAGTCAGAGATTACTCCGCCGTAAGACGACGGAGCCTGCTCTGACCGTTGGTCAAATTTGACAATATCGCTCCGCGCCGGAATATATTTGGGTTTGGCTACCATACTTCCTTGCCAACAGGCGCACCCCAATCATATTCGCCACTAATTAGCTCAGGGGTGACCCCTTCCAGCAGCTCATCAAGAGAATACTTTTTCCTGACCGGCGAAACAACGATCGTATTATTGACCACCTCGATCGATACTAGCGTACCAGCAGTCAAACCAACTTTGCTGGCAACAGGTTGTGGAATCCTTAGACCCAAGCTATTACCCCATTTATTGACGATGTTAGTCATGGTTTATCACGATTTTGTATATCCTAAGTGTATCCCTGCTCCGACATATTTTCGAGCTTGAGCAGCCAAAAAAGCTTTGATAGTAGTCTCGAATAGTCTCAATCACTGCTCAGTCCTTAGATACGATACGATAAAACTTGAAAATATTAATGACAAATTAATTCCATACATAACATATACGAGGAGATATCAGCTTGAATACTCAGTCACCGAATAGTTGGCGACCATTACTGGGTGGCATCGTCGCCGCTTTACTAGTTTTGATTGCTTTTAATTCATTTGTGATTCTTAATCCAGGTCAGGCTGGGGTTTTGAGCATTTTAGGTAAAGCCCAAGACGGTGTATTACTAGAGGGAATTCATCTTCGTCCTCCTTTAGTTTCTAACGTCGATATTTACGATCTAACGGTGCAAAAATTTGAAGTGCCTGCGGAAAGTTCCACCAAAGATTTACAAGATCTCAAAGCCAGTTTCGCCATTAACTTTCGTTTAGACCCCTTACAGGTAGTAGCAATTCGCCGTACCCAAGGAACCTTGCAAAATATCGTGGCGAAAATCATCGCCCCCCAAACTCAAGAATCCTTTAAGATTGCCGCTGCCAGAAGAACAGTTGAGGAAGCGATTACCAAACGAGATGAATTAAAAGAAGACTTTGATAATGCCTTAGGCGATCGCCTGGATAAATATGGCATTTTGATCTTGGACACTAGCGTCGTGGATCTGAGTTTTTCCCCCGAATTCGCCAAAGCCGTAGAAGAAAAGCAGATTGCCGAACAGAAATCCCAACGGGCTGTATATGTCGCCAGAGAAGCGGAACAACAAGCTCAAGCAGATATTAACCGTGCCAAAGGTAAAGCGGAAGCTCAAAGACTGCTAGCTGAAACCCTCAGAGCACAAGGGGGACAGTTGGTACTGCAAAAAGAAGCGATCGAAGCCTGGCGAGAAGGTGGGGCGCAAATGCCCAGAGTTTTAGTTACCAGCGGTGATTCTAAAGGAGGAGTTCCCTTCCTGTTTAACTTAGGGGAAGTGCAGTGAGTTGATCTATAAACCAGAGCAAATGTAATTCAGGTTGCTAATTGTTAATTATTCCTAGGCATTTTCATTTGCATGAAGTAACTTGGAGGCTTGAAAATGTGTGTAATCCAGGTTACTTAATATTTACGCGATCGCCTTTGTCCATAGAAAAAGATAAGTTCAACTTTGCTTGTAGTCTGGCTTACGAGTTAGAGTCACATTTGAAAAAATTTGGCTCAAATTACCCTCAAGATATTTTTAACAAGATTTCGAGATTGCAGTTACGTTGCTACAACCATGGAATAGTCACAAACAATGACTTGAAGGAAGGAAAATCTTTAATGGGGACAGCTAAATTCCAGCAGTTAAGTCAGCTGGCACTGACGAAAGCAAAATTGGAAACGGATCTGGTTAACTCGATTTAGGTAGGCACAAATTCTTGATCATCTTTATCGGTCATTGCAATTAGTAGAGACAAAATAACTATAGCAATCCTAAATGAAATGAAAAATTTCTACTACCTACTACCTACTACCTAAAAACTAATCAATGCAGTTTCATGAATCAAATAAGACTGCTATTCAAGCCAAGTGAACGCCAGAACATCAGACATAAACTAGATTTCATGTCTAATTAAAAAATCAGCTATAAATAATTAGCTATGATCTCAGAAGATACATTGTCACTCTGGAATTCTGCCATTGCGGCTGTGGAATCAACAGTCGGAACATCGATATTAGGAACATCATTGACTGCTTCGGTGGTGCCGAGGGTTTCGTTAAACACACCATACCAGGCTTCCCCAACATACTCCACATCAACTAGACTATAGCCCTGTTCTTGCTGCGCAGTAACTTCTTCTTGAAATACGCCTAAATCTTCACTGGTAAAATAGGCACTGGCACCAGGATGATCACCAAAGGTAGCCACCCAAGTTCCATCGCCATATTCGAGGTTAACCAGGTCAAGTCCATTAGTATTTTGGGTTGTAATTTGTCCTGTTAACTCATCGAAATTCTTCTCCGTCAATATAGCACTGGCGCTGCCACTGTCATCAAAGGTCGCCAACCAAGTTCCATCTCCATATTCGACATTGCGTAAGGTGAGGTCTTCTTGGAGTTTCCCATCAATTAGGTCAATTAACTCTCCACTATCATCGCTACTAGTATAGAAAATATCACCAGTAACTTCGCCAAAATAGCCATTCCAGGTTCCGTCACTATAACTAACGGCAATTAAATCATTACCTGCGTCTTGCTGTTCGGCTATTTGGGTTTCAAAATCAGCAAAACTTTCGCTAGATAATAGTTCTAAGGCTAAAGGTTCTTCTGGATTTTCTAAAGAAGCTTCTACTTGAGGAAAATAGCTATATTCGATGAATTGAGCATCATCATTGCCGGTAACATCAGTGGGAAGATAGCCTGGCGACCCTTGGGCTGATATTTGACCCTCCAGATCGGTGGTTACTGAGTGAGACTCTGACTTTTCCGATCCTGCCGATTTTTCGGTATATTCATACTTAACTGTCTTCGTTTCCATATTCATGATTTGTTTTTAACTATGTTGGTCAAGGGTTTGATATCTGTATCAAGCTACATATGAATTGATTTAGGTATTTATGCATTTATTTCTGATTTTCTTGTGAAGATGATGTGCAAAGTTAAACCAGACAAAAATACTAACCCCATAACTCCGGCAATGGGATTGCCGTCGATTCCTGTAACCCAGACAGGAACTTGATCGGTGTACTCAATTAATTGACCAACATTAACGATGTAGTAACCCCAGACTAATCCTCCATGAATTCCAATTGATCGCCCCAAGCGATTTCCCTCTGGGAAGGCTCCGTCATCGCCATATTTATATTTAGCCAACACCAAAGCGATTCCCAATAGAACTAATGCTGGGAAAGTCACCGCAGTGCGAATAATCTCCTCCATCGGCTTAATAAAATGGGCTAGAGCATAGGCGATCGCACTGACCCAAATACAAATTTTTTTACCGTAATCCCGCTGCAATTCATCCAGCAACCAACCCCGAAATAACAATTCTTCGGCGCAAGCAATGCCGACGGCACTAAACCAGCCTTCGATGATAATTCTGATTAAACTAGCTGACGGATTAATCACAACAATCCAGCCGAAAAGGGCTTCGGTGATAAATAATCCTAGACAGAGCCAGAAGCCGATCGCCAATCCTTGCCAAAATTCTCTAATATTAGCGCTATTTTTAGCTAAACCGTAGCGAGTATAAATATGGCGATCGCCATGCACAAATTTGCCCCACCATTGCCAACCAAAGAGTAATTCAACAAACAACAACCCCATGGTCAGAATACTGGCAAGGTTACTATCTGAACGCAATAGCCAGTAAATCGGTAATGCTAAAGGTAGCCATAAAACTGACAAAGCACCAAGGAAAATCGCTAATCTCAATGGCGCTGGAAATTCTGCTATTTTTTTGGCTATTTTTTTAAATTGCGAAGTATTAGGCAAGTGACTATCAGTAATTAAAGAGCTTCTAGCTTCTAGCTTCTAGCTAGGAGCTTTGCTCCTTTATTCATCTGCCTCGATTGTACTGGTCAAACCATGATTACAAAGAGTTTCTGCATAAAATTCTGCTGGTTCTAAAGCACAGGTAATTACCAATCCCACCCCACTATTATGGGTTTCCATCATGATATTCACTGCCTGAGGCTGGGTCATACCGCCAATAGTCTGCATCAACACTTGCACTACATACTCCATGGGATTGAAGTCGTCATTATGCAACAAAACCTTATAACGAGGGGCGTGTTTACTGATGGTAGAAGTTGAACTTTTATCGATTACAGAAGTTCCCAAAGACACAATAATACTCTCCGCTGAAATTTTCCTGGCTTTTGTTTGATTTGTTAGCTAAATTCTCCCCGATGTAGTTGTTCAGGGATATTTGTTTTGATTGCAAAACCTACTATATATTAACCGAACCCACTAATTGATTTCCAGTTCCTTTTCCTTTAGTTTTGACCAAACTAAATGATTAATATTACTCATCAATGAAATATCTTTAACTAAAGCAAACTACATCACAAAGAAGTTAACATAAGTTAATAGTTTACTTTAACAATCTACTTGCCATCAGTAATGCCCACAATTTCCCCTCCCATCGCCCCATCCCTTCCAGGTACTTACTGGCAATGGCGTGGTAACTCTGTTTACTACGTTTGTGCAGGAGAAAGGTCTAATAAGCCGCCTTTGCTATTGGTGCATGGCTTTGGGGCATCTACTGACCACTGGCGTAAAAATATTGACCAGTTACAAGCTCAATTCCAGGTGTGGGCGATTGACCTCTTGGGTTTTGGGCGATCGGCTAAACCGAAGCAGGAATATAGTGGCAATCTCTGGCAGGAGCAACTTCATGATTTTATTGCCGAGGTAATCCAGCAACCGACAGTGCTAGCGGGAAATTCTTTGGGGGGATATGCCGCTCTTTGTGTAGCAGCAGAATATCCAAACTCTACCGCTGGATTAATTCTACTTAATAGCGCCGGCCCATTTTCTAAACCATTTTCCGATCTCCAGAATAATTCTTCCCTTAAGCCTCCCTCTAATCCTTTTGGGAAGATGATTCGCTCAGTTCTATTACAACCCTGGGCAAGTTTCTTGTTGTTTCAATATGTCCGCCGTCGCTCTATAATTCGGAAGACCTTAAATAAGGTTTATTTTGATCCCAGTGCCGTTACCGAGCAATTGATTGAAGATATCTATCGTCCCTCTTGCGATCGCGGTGCCGCGGATGTATTTAATGCTGTATTTAAAACTCCTCAAGGAGAGAAAGTGGATATCCTGTTGGGCAAGATGTCCTGCCCTTTACTGCTTTTGTGGGGTGAACAAGACCCCTGGATTAAAGCCAGGGAGAAGAGCGTGCAATTCCGTCAGTACTATCCGCAATTAACCGAACATTACTTGCAAGCTGGTCATTGCCCCCATGATGAAGTTCCTGAACAAGTGAATTCTCTAATCACTGACTGGGTTTTGACCAACGGTCAGGCAAGCCCTGTCGTTTTATATCCGAAGGTGTATCCTTTAGGACGGCAGGGAACCTGACCCTAGATCAGTTACAATCTTAATTGCTGTCTTCTTAATAATTTGTTACAAGGTAAGAGTAACTCTATCTATAGCTCTATGTTTGGTGGATTTGTTGGATTTGGGAATAACAAAGGCGGGGATTGGGGCGAAAACCTGATCAACACTGTCGCAAGCAACACAATCCGTCACTTATTTTCTCGTAGTGATTCGGTAGAAGTATCTGTAAAGTGTAGCCCCTCTAGTAAGTTGCTTCAGGGCACCATCGACAGTTTTAAGATGAGTGGTCGCGGTTTAGTGATTCGTAAGCAATTTCGCACGGAAGAGATGTCTTTTGAAACAGATGCGGTGGCGATCGATTTTGGTTCGGCAGTTCAGGGAAAGATCTCTCTGAAACAACCCACTCAAGCGATCGCCCAGGTAAAATTATCCCAAGCTGATATCAACAAGTCTTTTGAAGCAGATTTAGTGAGGAAGCGGTTGGAAAATCTGACTCCTGAGGCATTGATCAATATATCGGGAGGGGAACCGATTTCTTTTACCGAGGTAGCAGTGCAGCTCCTGCCAGACAATGCAGTTAAATTGTCGGCGAAGGCTAGCTGGGGAGATACCACCATCCCCGTAAGTCTCAAATGTGTCTTGGGCATTGGTAAACGTCGCCGAGTCAAGTTTGAGGAAGTTCAATTTGAGCAGGATAATATACCCTCTGAGCTACGGAATATTTCTCGGGATTTAAGCCTCGCTTTAGGAGAAATTTTAAATGAGATGGTAGACCTTGATAAGTTTAATCTTGATGGAGTCAAATTGCGCCTTAATCGTTTGCAAACCGAAGGACAAATGCTGCTGTTTAGTGGTTATGCCCAAATTGAGCGAGTACCCCAAACTGGCTAAAGGAAAAATTGGTAATTTAGGGAATTAGGGAATTAGGGAATTAGGGAATTAGGGAAGGTAAAGTGCTCCCCATCTCCCCATCTCCCCATCTCCCCATCTCCCCATCTCCCCATCTCCCCATATATCCCAAACGACAAAGTGTACGTAACAGTAAAGATGTTTAACCCTGCTTGTCATAGAACAGATTAAGGAATACACTCCATACGAGACAGCAATAGCAGTTAATATATGGTGAGATCCTTTTTCAATCAGCAACAAAACCGTACTCTCCTCTGGTATCGAGAGCTACTGGTGGTATTGATCAGACGTAGCCTCAAGCGGAGATATCGTGGTTCTTACCTGGGGATCTACTGGTCGTTACTTAACCCCTTGGCAATGACGGGGCTATATACGGCAATTTTTGGGGCTGCTTTTGCCAAATACTACGACAACTCCCCTTTAAACTATGTATTAGCTGCTTTTACTGGTTTGGTGGTGGTCAACTTTTTTTCTGCCTCAACCTTGATGGCCTTAAATAGCGTCGTCGAAAATGGCAGTATGGTGAACAAAATTCGGCTACCTTTGGCAATATTTCCCTTGGCAGCGATTGGCGCCAATGTATTTCAGCTTTTATTAGGTACTTTTCCGTTATTAATTGTAGTTACCCTAATTATTTCCCATAGTCTGGTTAATGTGATCGCCTTATTTTTGCCCTTCATCGCTTTGATTTTGGTCTGTGGAGGGGTGGGTTTGTTGATGAGCGGGCTATTTGTTTTTTTCCGCGATCTGCCCTATTTTTATGAATTATTTACCTTTGTCTTGATGATGGGTTCTCCTATTTTCTATCCTGCGGAGATTGTTCCCGATGCCGTCCAAAAATTCTTGATTTTCAATCCTATACTGCCCATTATTGAAAGCATTCGGCAAATTGTACTATCGGGAAATCTTCCCGATCTGCTGTTGATTACCCATAGTTTGGTTAGTGGTTTAATTTTGATGGCTGTGGGTATGGTGACCTTTGCTCGCTGGCGATCGCAGTTTATGGATTTATTGTAGGTAAATTAATCATGCCAATCATGCAAGAATCAATCAGATTAGAGGGGGTTTCCCTGTGGCGCAGAACCCAGGAGGAATTTTCTTACGACCTCAAAAAAACAGTTCTTTCTTTTTTTAATGGTCAATATCGTCGCCCCGCCAAAAAAATAGTGATTGATAATATCGATCTAACCATCAATTGCGGTGAGAAGGTGGGGATTATTGGGGCGAATGGTTCGGGTAAATCTACCATGCTCAAACTGATTTCAGGAATTCTGCAACCCACCTCAGGAACAGTCAGGGTCAAGGGTAAAATTGCCCCACTAATTGAACTAGGAGCAGGATTTGATAGTGAATTAGCGGTGATCGACAATATTATTCTTTATGGGGTGATGCTAGGCTATTCTCAATTAGAGATGAAGTCCAGAGCCAAAGAGATTTTAGCCTTTGCAGAGTTGGAAACCTACGCTTTAATTCCTGTTAAGGGTCTATCTTCGGGGATGACTGCCCGATTGGGTTTTGCGATCGCCACTGATGTCAGTCCTAATATTTTGATCCTCGACGAAGTATTGTCTGTGGGGGATATTAGCTTTCAAAACAAGTGCAGCCAAAGAATGCAAGAATTTTGGCAAGATGATGTCACGATTTTACTGGTTTCTCATTCAATGGAAATGATTTGTGAGAATTGCCATAAAGTTATTTGGATGGAACAGGGACGAATCAAAATGATTGGTCAAGCCCAAGATGTGGTGGAGCAGTATCTTGAGTGTGTTGATCCCAACCACATTACTCCCTCTCGAACCACTCAAGTGAATAACTTGCAAGAAACAAATTAATCTGCTGAGGCTGGGAAAAGGGAAAGGGGAAAAGGGAAAAGGGAAAAGAACAAGTCAAGTGTGTAGTTAATTTTGTTCAAGTACTTATTTTTAGATAAATGGGCGTGACAAGAGAGAAAGTTGAAAACTTTGAGGATTTGAGAGTATGGCAAAGAGGAATTGAGTTAACCAAACAAATATATCTGACGACCAGTCAAGGTGAAATAAGTAAAGATTTTGGTTTGAAAAACCAATTAAGAAGAGCAGCAGTTTCAGTTCCCACTAATATAGCGGAGGGTTTTGAAAGACGTTCTAGAAAGGAATATGTTAACTTCCTCAATATAGCTAAAGGTTCTGCGGGAGAAATACGAAGTCTTTTAAGAGTAGCAATCGAGGTCAGTTACTTAGAAGAGAAAACATATCTCCAACTATATGGTCAAGCCAAAGAACTGAGTCGTATGCTAGCAAACCAAATCAAAGCTATAAATCAATCTCTTGAATAACAAGTACTTAAACAAAACGGACGGCTTTAATGAAGTGTATGCTAAAGCATTTGCGAAGCTAGTCCTTTAGGATAAGCTTCGCAAATGCTTTAGGATAATTTCTGAGACGACCTCAGAAATCGCGTCCTCATTAATTACACACTTGACTTGCTCTTTCCCCCTTTCCCCCTTTCCCCTTTCCCCTTTCCCCTTTCCCCCACAAATTAATCAGTACACAACATCAACCT
>JBJOPG010000074.1:0-15885 GCA_046050865.1 Cyanobacteriota bacterium | reverse complement strand
CAATTAGTTTTAATTGTTATCAATTTAAGAAATATTAATTTATGCCAGTGCCCACAACTAAACTATAGATTACTTAAATTTCCATGCCGCACACGATTTATACAACTAAGAATTGCGAAAATCACGAGAATCATGAAATTGTCAAAAGTGAGCGGAATCAAGAAAATTCACTTTTTGTTGACCATTTGAGAAATGGTATTTGGGCTATGGGTATTCCATCATGGTTATTTGGTATTAGCGATCGCTTAATCGCTATTTTGACTGACAGTTACATATCTATTTGGGAAATTACCCAACTATTTACCGTCTTTTTCTTTTTTGTTAGTTGGCTCTATTTGAAACCAGAGATCAGCTTAGTTGATTCTGTCGAAGGTGAAGCAAGGGAACAACTCGATATCAAACCAGAAGCGCTGGATGTATATAAAAATATAGTTGCCAAACGTATGCTGCAACTACAAAAACAACATATAATCCAACAAAAATATATTTTACCTTTTCCTTATCAATGTCAAATCTATCATTTGCTAAATTTAAAGCATTTGGAAACAATTCATAGCTTTAGTCTTAATAACTTGAAAGTCATCAATGTAATTTATACTCAGGCGACAAATTGCGGTGGCAAGATCAGATTTCAAACAGTTTTAGATTCACCTTTTAATGTTTTAAGAATTTGGCGACAACCAATGGTGGAAGTTAACTTAACCTTGCATACACCTTACACGGTCGAACTGAGTATCCCCCTCTACAACCAAAAACAGCTTGCTGTAATATTTAATGCTATTCCTTTAAGCGATCGCACCCATAGACTATTTATAGATATATACAGCGATCTGAAGTTTCCCAAACCGATACTACAATGGATTTTACATTTAGCCTCTAGCTTGACTTTGTTCGAGGATTTACCCTATTTACGTAAACTAGCGGCAAGAAATACCCATCGTTTAGGTGATTCAAGTAAAGAATCAAACTGCAAAACCATGTGGTTGTATCAAAGATTCATCAATTTATATGGTCAACTGTAGTAAGTAGTGGGTAGTGGGTAGTGGGTAGTGGGTAGTGGGTAACAAGGTGTATCTCACAAATACGAGAAACGTTATAAGTAGGTAGGTGGAATTAAATATAAAACCAAAAACAAAATAGATTTTGAGGGCAATTAGTTAGCTATCTCTATTCCCTACCTCCCTACTTCCCCAACTCCCTACTAAACCATCTTCTAATTAATTTGACCCACCTACTTACTAGCTATTTATCTGCATCGCAATAGCATTTTTTTGATGAGCCAGTAGCTAAAATAGTTTGTATTTCTTTCAATAACTCTTTGATGTTAATTGGTTTATAAATTAATCCGTCAACTTGCATAACTACGTCATTAAATTTGGAAAAAATAGATGCTTGGTCACAAGCTGTAACGAGCAAAATATTTACATAAGAATGATTTTGGCGAATCCACTGTGCTACTTCAAACCCATCTATTTCTGGCATCATAGCATCTAACAATACTAATGACGGTGGATTTGCTTCAATTTTAAAGATAGCCGTATATCCATCATTAGCAACATCAACTTGATAGCCTTCTACTTCTAATACAGTAGTTAAGAGCGAAGTATTATCTATCATATCGTCAACTATGAGGATGCGATTATTATACCAGTCTTGACTTTTGAATTGAGAATTCATGAACTATTGATAAATTGTTATTGTCTAGTGAGTATATTCTATATTGTTACTTCGATTTAGAAAAAGTGCTTCTAGCTAAAAGATTAATCCCAAAGTGGTGATTAACTGAAAAATGATCAATTTTATTCCTCATAACTATCCCTCAGGATAGATTTCAAAAAAGTACTCAATTCTTATCTTAACAATATGATTTTTTCAAGTAAGTAAAAATATGTTCAATAGTTCCGCAACAGAACACTTAATTCAAGATTTAAAGCTGGCTAATCTTTCCCTTGTACTGAAAACTGCCATTTGGTTTATCGGCAGTATAGCTTGGTTGTTGGGAATTTTAGATAGAAGTATTGCCGCACTAGCTGATGGCTACTTATCGGTAATCGGTTTATTGCAAATACTTATTGCTACTTTTTTGTTCTGGTGCTGGCTGTTTCTCAAACCAAACTGGAACACTGCCAATCAAATAAAACAAAGCGATCGCCTCACTCTACCAAATATGATTGATTGAAATTAGACTGAGCAAAAAATTAGTTTAAATCTATAAAATCTAGAGCTAGAAAGTCAAAAAATTTAGTTTTTAAGTCGAAATGTAGATTTTGTTTAGTTTATTAATCGATAAAGTAGTCGGTAACCAAGCTCGACTTTATCCGCTTGGCGAGAAGAAGAAGCAAATAGTACAGTCGCCAAAATATGGATACTTATGTTCTGATTCTGTTTGTCACCGGCTTACTTTTACTGGTGGTGACTTTAGGTTCGGGTTGGATTGAACGATTACCTCTTTCTTATGCTCTGATCTATCTTTTAGTTGGTATTTTTTTAGGGCAGTATGGTGTTGGGTTAATTAAATTACGTCCCGATGCTGAATTTCTACAAAGGTTAACAGAGTTTGTAGTCATCGTCTCGGTGTATAGTTGTGGGTTGAAAATGAATCGCCCGTTGACCTTAAAAGCCTGGCGCAGTCCGATCCGCCTACTTGGTTTATTAATGCCTATGGCAATTTTGCTGATGGCACTGATTGATCGCTGGTTCCTGGGGATGGGTTGGGGTGCAGCGATTCTACTGGGAGCTATTTTGGCACCAACCGACCCCGTTTTAGCTTCAGAAGTTCAATTGACCCATGTTGAAGATCGCGATGAGTTACGTTTTGCTTTGACTTCAGAGGGTGGCTTAAATGATGCGTTAGCTTTTCCTTTTGTCTACTTTGGTATCTATGCCCTCAAAGATAATAATTGGTCAAACTGGTTTAAAAATTGGGTAGTAGTTGATATAATTTGGGCGATCGCTGCTGGTCTGGTCATGGGGGCAGTAGTGGCAAAAAGCATTAGTTGGCTCGACCGACATTTGCAAAGCCAACGACCAGCAGAAGACACACTTAAAGATTTCCTGACGATCAGTATTATTTTACTGACTTACTCTTTAACAGAATTGATTAACGGTTATGGTTTTGTGGCGGTTTTTGTGGCGGGGTTAATTTTACGGAACATCTACCAACGCCAGTCCCATCGAGATAACGACCCTTTACGAGAAAAACATTTATCCCAATTGGAGTTTATCGAGCAAATTGAAAAGCTACTAGAAATAGTCACTATTTTAATTGTCGGTTCAATACTTTTAGTAGAGCCGATGGTCAAATATGCAGGACAATCTCTACTAATAGCTGGCTTATTATTCTTGGTAATCCGTCCTCTGTGTGTTTGGCTAAGTATGCTGGGTTCCCGTTTGCCAACTGCAACTTTAGGGCTAATGAGTTGGTTCGGTATTCGTGGTGTCGGTTCTCTCTACTATTTAACTTATGCTATGGGAGAAGGTTTAAAGGGAGAAACAGCGGAACAAATTGCCTGGATTACCTTAACTACGATTGTATTTTCGGTTATCCTCCATGGAATCAGTGCCACACCATTAATGAAATGGTACGAACGAAATTAGAGAGAAATATTTAAGATAAAATGCTTAAATGTTCGCTACAAATGGACGATTAGGGAATTAGGGAATTAGGGAATTAGGGAATTAGGGAACATCTATCTGTATTATTAATTGTTTTATTTGTATTTTATATTAAACAAAATTAATTACATACTTGACTTGCTCTTTCCCCTTTCCCCTTTCCCGATCTTAACTAGGTAATTAATTTGGCATAACTACCTACATTCACACCACAAAGGATTTAAGTTCGCTATTACTCCATTGCTTTTGAAAGCGTTCGACGACAAATGGTCTGATGACTAATTTAGGAGGCGCACCTGGCTGGACATCAATGCGGATAAATGAATAGGGGCGACGTTTTTTTGACCCTTGACCATTGCGTCCAATAAAAATATTTGATTGTGCCACCAATTGAGTCCGATCTTCGGCAAAAGTTTCTAGTAATTGTGACCCTTCTTCACGCTGGCGACGAAGACTAAATCCACTACCGCCACAGACTATCCAGTTTAAATTCGAGTCAGCATGACCAGTATCAAGAGTTTGAATGTGTTCTAGGCAGTGAGCGTGACCATTTAAAATTAAATCCACCAAGGGAAAATTGCCCTTTAGAGATCCAATCTCAGCAGCCACATTGTCCAGTACCCTCCGTAAATGATGCCGAACAGCTAAGGTTTGTGCCTGATGCCACTTGGTTGCTTCTGTTACGTAAGGAGGATGGTGAAAATAGATGATTCTTCCCCGAACTTCAGGAGTATTCCAAGAATTAATTAATCGCTCCTGTAACCAGTTTAATTGCTCAACATCAATTGCTGGGGTTGTCTGAGTTGCCAGCTGTTTATCGATATCGAGTATAATCTCGTTAATTTGCTCCATTTTGCTTTGCAAATCATGAAGCTGTTCGACATCATCATCATTAACAAAGTTAAGTCGGGCGATTTTTTGTACAATCAGATTCTGTTCTTGCTCTAATCCAGAGCGATGTTCTTGTAATAAACGCCGATGAGTATCTCCTTCGGGAGTTTTCGGAATGGGTTGTGGTGCATTAAAAGTATTAGAATCAAGCGCAAAAAAATCGATCCCACCGTAGCGAAATGTATAATAGCGATTGGGCAGACGAGTAAACTGTCCTGGTTGGTAGCGCAAGCAAAGCCCTGTATCAGTTTGAGCTGTGTAGTGTTGATTGAGATGACGATTAAGCAATTCTTGCTTGGGCAATCGATTTAAGCAATCGAGAAATGCTTGAGCATATGCCTGACCTTGATGAGAGCCATGCCAGCCAATATCAAAGTCTAGCCCTCGCTTGATTAAACGACGTAAGGGTAAAGTCAAACCCGTAAACAATCCCCCCAGACGATTGAAATCATAGTAATCGTGATTGCCTGGAATAGGTAGTATCGGGTATTTAAAGATCATGCGATCGTAGGCAATTTGACTGGGGCGATCGCCACCTACTAAAAATTCTTGATATGGTTTGATGAAGTTGTCTAGATAATATTCACTAGAGCCTGCCAGATATACAACATCACCAGTATGCAAGACAAAACGACAGCTATCTAAATGTGGTAGCATTTGCTCTGCTACTTGACGTTGCGGATTATATCTTTGCTCTTTTCCAGAACCTGTATCGCCAATGACCAGAAAAGAAAACTCTGAACTTTCGTTTTGACCATCATCCAAGACAAATCTTGTTTGATCGATGTTTTTTTCGCTAATGATCGGTTCGCGCCATCTGATGCGCTCTTTCATCTTGCGAATTTTGTCTGGTATGGGCGGATCGGCTAAAAATGGCATTTATTGAACTACTCTCACTCAAGTTCTCAAACCTAGGGCAACTTAACTTTATTAACTGATGTTACGCGCTCACTGATTTGCGACGATCGGGAAAAGGTTAAAGGGTTTATTGATCTATTTTCATAACGAAGTGTATCCTTTAGGATAACTTACTGAAACTATCTATTTCTCATTGTTTTGCGTAACATCAGCGTCCAACGAATAGGGTTCGTAATGTCAGAGAGAAACGATTTTTTCCCTTTAACCTTTTCCCCTTTCCCCTTTCCCAGCCTCAGCAGATTAATTTGTTTCTTAGGAGTTATTAATTTATGCTTTGCTCCATCATTGTTAAACTTGTATTCCTTGTAGACAAAGAATTTGCTTGGCTCGATCTAAATCTTCCTTTTTTCCTGTAATTATTAGCCCGTAGTCAACAGAAGTGGGATCTTGATCAATCCCAGTATAGGTTTTGGGAACTTTTTGACTAGAGATTGCGCCAATGAAACCAAGTGCTAAGGCGCCTAACACACCACTAAAGATAGCTATTAATAAGGGAGAAAGATTAATGCTGATCTTGGCATCTGGTAAACTTTCGATAATTAAATTAATCGATAAACCAATTGTAATACCTAATGCCGCACCAACGATCGCCCCTCCTTTTGCTCCTTCGACTTTTCTGGATTCAGGTAAATTGAGCAAGTGCTTTAAAGTGAGTGCTTCGATTTGAATTTGTTCTACAGGAAAACTGGCTTCTTCGAGGAATTTAGCTGCAATTTCTGCCTCTTGGCGATCTGCAAATTTGCCAACTATAAAATCCTCCAGATGTGGCTGAGGATCTTCTTTTATTTCTTGTCTATCCATTAAATTAAATAATTTAAAATAGGCGCTGGTTCTGAAGTGAATTCAAAACTTGAGCGCCTTATGTTTTCAACTAACAAGTGTGCGTAACATCAGTAACTAAGATGGCTCCTTAATACTAGTAACTTTAGCTCTATTATCTAGATTATCTTGCAATGTATTAGAAGTATTTTCACCTGTTTGTCTAATACTTTTGCTGATTTTTTCTATATTGTTTTTAGTCTTATCTATTCGCTGTTGAGTACCTTGAGAGATATCTTCTTTAAGATCCTCCATTCTTTGACCTACATCATCTTTAGCCTTGTCTAAATCTTGACCAGTTTTAGAAATTTTATCACCTAAATATTTTACTGAATCATCATTTCTTTCTTCAATATTTGCTTTGGCTCCTTTAACCAGTTTGTCAACTTTTTTTTGCAATCTAGGGTTTTCTAGACGAGGATCATCGTTATATTTATTCATCCCGCCCTGTTTGGGTTGATTGGCATCATAATAGTCATAATCGGGATCTTCGGTTAACTTTTGGACATTCGTTTTAGGGTTAACATTTTCACGAGAAGCTTGAGGAGAATTCATACTACTGCAAGCCGTGCTAATTAAAAGTACAAATCCTGCTAGAAAAACAATTAGAATTTTTTTTAATTGACTCAGTTTACTCATGTTATTACTCCATTGTGTGTTAAAGGTTAGCAGAATAAAATTTCAGGATTGCCAATTAATTCTGACCACCAACAAAGTTTATTAAAAAAGTAGTTACTTAAACTTCTATCAAAGGTAACGTTCTACATAACAAAAAACAGCTAGATTTCTCTAACTTCAGAGAGATTTTAAGTAATCTAGTTTCTTGCCTAGTCTTACTTCTGTTTCTGGAGGCTAGGTAAGTTTTCTGGACAAGGCAAAAAATATTTCTTGGGGGGGGTTCCGCTACCCAGAAATTACTTTTAAATCTACCTCAAGATAGAAAAAAGTTTTAGCTGCAAAGCATACAATAGTTCGCAGTAAACTCAGCGTCTTTGGATATGTGCGATCGCGAAGCCTACCTGGAAGGTAATCGCCCGTGAAAAATATAACTAAAATACAAGCATATATAACTATTTGGTTACGCGATTTCTGAATTTTGGCTGAGAACTAAAACTGGGAAGTAGCTGAAGAATAATTTTGTTCAGGAGCTTTAGATACCATTCATGAGCGAGCAGACAGTCGATTTGACCAATTGCGATCGAGAACCCATTCATATCCCAGGCTCGATTCAGCCTCATGGAGTGCTTTTGGTTCTGCAACCCGACTCTTTCACAATTGTTCAAGTTAGCAACAACACCCAAGAATTAATTGATCGTCAACCCCAAGATTTATTGGGCAAACCCTTATCTAGCTTATTCAACTCTAAGCAAATTGCGGCGATCAGGCAATGTTTGGCTGAAGACTTTGAAAATGTTAATCCGTTAGACTTTAGCATCAAATGTCACAATAAATCGCTGGGATTTGATGGCATTGTATATCAACGAGAAAATGTGGTGCTGTTAGAGATGGAACGCAAAACCACTAAAAACAAGAGCGACTTCTTCTATTTTTATCAGCAGGTCAAAGGGGTAGTGACCAAAATTCAGCAAGCACCGACTCTGGGAGAAATGTGTCAGACGGTAGCCAAGGAAATGCGAAAAATTACTCAGTTTGATCGCATTATGATTTATCAGTTTGATGCCGAAGGGTCAGGAACTGTAATTGCTGAGGATACTGATCAAGAAGTACCTTATCTAAATTTACGATATCCCGCCAGCGACATCCCCAAACAAGCCCGTCAGCTATACACATATAACTGGCTGCGCTTAATACCCGATCGCAACTATCAGTCTGTAAAACTAATTCCGTCTGAAAATCCTGTAACTGGGCAACCCTTGGATTTAAGCCTGTCAGGGCTACGGAGTGTTTCGCCGATTCATCTGGAGTATCTACAAAATATGGGGGTAGAGGCTTCAATGTCCATCTCCCTAATTCAGGAGCGGCAATTATGGGGCTTAATCGCTTGTCATCACTCATCGCCGAAATATCTTCCTTATGGAGTCAGAAACGTCTGTGAATTCATTGGACAGGTGATGTCTCTGGAGCTAGCAGCCAAGGAAAAAGCTGAAGACTTAGACTATAAAATGACCTTGAAATCACTGCAAACCAGTTTCATCGAATCCCTGTCCCAATCGAAATCTTTGTTAGATGGCTTAGTCAAACTCAAACCAAGTCTACCAAGTCTTGTCAGTGCAACAGGGGCAGTGGTTTGTTTTGGCGATCGCTGCATTGCTATTGGTCAAACACCGCCTGAAGCTGCATTACCTGACCTGTTAAATTGGCTTAAACCGCTGCTGCAACAAGATCTATTTCATACCCCATGCTTATCCAAAGTTTACCCGAAAGCAGAGTCCTTTAAAGCGATCGCCAGTGGACTGTTAGCTTTAGAAATTTCTAAGGTTCACCGCAATTATATTCTTTGGTTTCGACCAGAAGTTTTGCAAACAGTAAATTGGGCGGGCAATCCTAATAAACCGGTGGCAGAGATGACAGATGGGACAGAGGGATTGTCGCCCCGCAAATCGTTTAAACTCTGGCGAGAAGAGGTAACTGGTTGTTCTTTACCCTGGAAGCCTTGTGAAATTGAAGCAGTTGCTGAACTGCGAAGCTTGATGGTGGGCGTTGTACTGCGACAGTCAGACGAACTAGCCTCGATGAATATTGAATTACGACGTAGTAACGAGGAACTAGATGCCTTTGCCTACATTGCTTCCCATGACCTTAAAGAGCCGCTACGGGGGATTCATAACTACGCTAATTTTTTGATGGAAGATCACGGTACGGAGTTGCCAGAAGAGGGAGTGAGAAAGTTGCAAACCTTGGTACGTTTAACTCAGTATATGGAAGATTTGCTGAACTCGCTGCTACAATTTTCTCGCTTGGGTCGTGCTGAATTGCTCGTCGAATCAGTAGATTTGCAAGATCTGGTTCAGCAGGTGCTCACCACCTTGACCATCACTCGACCTCAAGACTCGCTAGAATTTCGACTCCCGCGATCGCTACCGACGATTAAAGGCGATCGCACTCAGATTAATGAATTGTTCACCAACCTGATTAGTAATGCCATCAAATATAACGATCAACCACAGAAGTGGGTGGAGATTGGTTGGATTAAAGCAGAAGAGAAAAAAAAAGATTCTTCAACTCCTCCTCTCCTTACTTTCTATGTCCGCGACAATGGGATTGGCATTGCCGGAGAATATCTCCACAAAATCTTCCAAATCTTTCGACGACTGCACGGACGCGATGAATTTGGCGGTGGTACTAGAGCAGGTTTAACTATCGCCCGCAAAATTGTAGAGCGCCATGGCGGCAAAATGTGGGTCGAATCAATCCCAGGTCGAGGCAGTACTTTCTACTTTACCCTGGTGGGAGAGGAGACTTTATGAGCGACTCGACAGCGCCTTCTGTCAGGCAAACTGCCCCCCTACTTGTGATCGAGGACAGCGACGAAGACTTTGAAGCTATGAAACGATTTCTCCGACTTTCTCCTGTAGTGATTCCTCTTCAAAGATGTATCAATGGCGAGCAAGCTCTAGCCTTTCTTTTTCGCACTGGCCGCTATAGCGAACTCCATCTTGCCCCACGTCCCAGCCTGATTGTACTAGACTTGAACCTACCCAAAACCGATGGCAGGGAGGTACTAAAACGCATCAAACAGCATGAGAGTCTGCAAACAATTCCGATAGTTATCTTTACTACTTCTAATAACCCCAAAGACATGGAAATTTGTTACGGATATAGAGTTAAGAATTATATCGTTAAGCCTATCGATTTCCGTCAATTGAAGCAGGATATGCAAACGCTGATAGACTACTGGTTAGAAGTCACTACACTGACTCAAAATCGGGAGAGTTAGAATGAGCAAAACCCAACGCACCATTCTCATTATCGATGATAGCCCAGAAGACCGCGAACTTTATCGGCGCTACCTGCTGAAGGATGAATTATGTCCCTATAATATTTTGGAAGCATCTTTGGGGCGGCAAGGGTTACAGTTGTGGCACCAGCACCAACCAGATGCCGTGTTACTCGATTATCGATTACCAGATCTTGACGGGTTAGAATTTTTGGCTCAGTTGCAAATGCCCAGTCCCCAGCCGTGCTTACCCATCATTATGCTTACCGGACAGGGCAATGAGACGATCGCTGTACAAGCCATGAAAGCAGGGGCACAAGACTACTTGATCAAAGATCAGATTACCTTAGAGGGTTTGCGGCTGACGATCAATGGGGCGATCGCCAAGGTGCAGTTACATAATCAACTACAACAGCGCATCGAACGAGATCGGATCGTGTCACAGATCACCCAGCAAATCCATCAATCATTAGATCTAGAGCAAATTCTCAATACCACAGTAGACGAGGTGCGGCGGTTTATCAACAGCGATCGCGTATTGATTTTACGCCTACAGTCAGAAGATTGGGGTAAGATTGTATCGGAATCAGTTGCTCCTGAGTGGACTTCTCTTTTGTCTACTTCGTATCAGGATCCTTGTTTTGGTCGGAACTACATTGAACCCTTCTGCCAATGCTTAGTTACTGGCTTAGTTACTAATAAACCCGATATTCACGATGGCAGCATCGCTCCCTGTCATGTCGAATTACTGACTCAATTACAGGTACGAGCATATTTGGTAGTACCGATTAAGCAAGGAAACCAATTGTGGGGAATGCTGATTGTCCATCACTGTTCAGCTTCGCGGCAGTGGCAAGCTTTAGAGATTGATTTGCTCAAAGAATTGGCAACTCAAGTGGGAATTGGACTTCAACAAGCTGAACTGTACCAAAAAGCACAAGCTGAATTGGCTGAACGGAAGCAAGCTGAAAAGTCTCTGCGTCAAAGCGAAGAACGCTATCGGTATTTAGCGGAGTCGATTCCCCAGTTAATTTGGACAGCAAACTCAGAAGGAGTTTTACTCGATGTTAATCAAAACTGGATAACTTATACAGGGGTTTCCCTTGAACAAATTCAAATTGACGGCTGGCAGGAGATCGTCCATCCAGAAGATTTGTCCCATCTGAGCGATCGCTGGCTTGAGGCTCAACAAACAGGTAACCATTACCAAGCCGAAGGTCGAATACGGCGAGGAGATGGCACCTATCGCTGGCATTTACACCAGGCAATTCCGTGGAAAGATGACCTCGATCAGATTATCAAATGGTTCGGCACGGCAACAGATATCCACGATCGCCTACAAATTCAAATTGAACGGGAACAGATCTTAAAACAAGAGCAAGCTGCTAGGGTAAAGGCAGAACGGGCTAATCGCATTAAAGATGAATTTTTAGCGGTGTTGTCTCATGAATTGCGTACACCTTTGACACCAATTCTCGGTTTTACGCAACTTTTGCAAGAAAACTATCTCGATCAAAATAATACTAGACAAGCCCTGGAAATCATCGAACGCAATGTGCGCTTGCAAACCCGACTAATTGATGATCTGCTCGATATTGCTCGAATTCTGCGGGGCAAATTGATGTTGAAAACAGAACCCGTTAATCTATCAACTGTGATCAAGTCAGCGATGGAAACAGTCCAAGCTGCGGCGAGCTTTAAATCAATTCAACTTGAGCAAAAATTACCTCCCGTTTTCGTTGCTGGTGATCCCATCCGTTTGCAGCAAATTATCTGGAATTTACTCTCGAACGCCATCAAATTCACTCCCCATGGTGGACGAGTCGCCATCTGTGTAGAACGAGTCGAGGATCTAGCTCAAATTACCGTCACTGATACGGGCAAAGGGATCAATCCAGACTTCCTGCCGCACATTTTTGAGTATTTTCGTCAAGAAGATGCTTCGATCACCCGCAAACACAGTGGATTAGGTTTGGGTTTGGCGATCGTCCATTATTTAGTAGAAGCTCATGGAGGCACAGTCACCGCAGACAGTTCAGGGGAATCTCAGGGAGCAACCTTTGCTGTTAGACTGCCATTATTAAATGTCAATAATGTAAATGTTGAACTAGATAAGAATCAGGGGGAAAAAACTTGGGAAAGTGAAACAACCCTAAGCGGAATTCGGGTTTTGGCAGTTGATGACGAGTTAGATAGTCGTACAATACTCGCTTATATGCTAGATTCCTATGGCGCAGAAGCGATGGTTGTGGCATCAGCTCGCGAAGTTTTGACAGTCCTAGAATCCTTTAATCCAGATATTCTGGTTAGCGATATTGGGATGCCAGAAATCAACGGTTACGATTTATTGAACCAGATTCGTGCTTTGACGCCGGAGAGAAAAGAGCCGCTTCCCGCGATCGCCGTCACTGCCTATGCCAGAGAAGAAGATCGGCAACAAGCCTTGGCCGCAGGTTTTCAGGGATATATTTCTAAACCAGTTGATCTGGGCAAGTTGATGGAAATAATTTTTCAATTAGCTAAGGTTGGCTAAAAAAGCTGTTCCGTCGTTAAATTTCTGTCGTTGCCATCTGTCAACAGAATTTATATTAACAAGACAGACAACTCTAGCTGCTACTACCTCAAGTTGTTTTTTGATATTTACCAAGTAACTTGCGATCGCTCGGCAGCGATTTGGAGATAGACGTTGCAGGTTTGTTTGGCTAAATCATGCCAACTGAAGCGCTCGGCGATGGATTTATAGGCTTGTGTCACTAGTTGCTGAGAATACTCAGGATTTTGCAAGACCTGTAAAACCCCCCAGGTTAAAGAGTCGGGGTCGTTGGCATGGGTCACAATTCCCGAATAATTATGGATTACTACTTCCGGCAGCCCGCCAGTATCCGAAACCACCACAGGGACACGGGCAGCAAAGCTTTCTAATGCCACAATGCCAAAGGGTTCATATAAACTGGGAAAGACCGCACAATCAGCAATCGTCTGAAACTTGTCTAAATCAGCATCGGACATAAAGCCGGTAAAATAACATTGTTCCCAAATGCCCAAGCTTTGTGCCTGGTATTTCAAACGGCTGGTATCTCCCCCACCGATAATGACAAACTTAACGCTGCCCCCCATCAAACTAATAATCCGGGGAGCCGCATCCAGCAGCACAGAAATACCTTTTTCATAGCTCATCCGTCCGACATAATAGACAATCTTTTCGCGATCATTGGCAAAGCGACGACGAAATTTAATGCGATTGAAATTATGACCATGATGTTTCTTTTCGGGACGGATACCATTGAACACCACATCAATCTTATCTGGGGGAGATTGAAAAACTCGCTGAATTTCTGAGCGCATATACTGACTACAAACAATGATGCGCCAAGCCTCATGGGTCAAGAGTTTCTCTTTGTCGTTAATATACTGCTGTCTGGTGTTGTGGATGCCATTATAGCGACCATATTCTGTAGCGTGGATTGTCGCCACCATGGGCAGTTTAAAATTATACTTGAGAGCGATCGCCGCATCTCCCACTAGCCAATCATGGGCATGAATTAGATCAAAATCCCCATGTCTTTCTAATAGCTTCCCCCCTAGCTCCCCCATGCTATCGTTCATATTGGCAACCCAATGGAAAAAATCATTGCCATGATTGACAGCACAGCGATAAAGATGAATCCCTTCCACAATCTCATATCTGGGTGCGGAACCAAATTCCACCGTGAGCAAATGGACTTCATAGCCCAATTTAATCATTTCGGGATATAGTTCGGCGACATGGCGAGCAATTCCACCAACGATACGAGGGGGGAATTCCCAAGCTAGTGCTAAAATTTTCATCTTTTTACTCCCTCACGCGATCGCACTATGGATAGCTACAACTCTACCTGACTTATGCCCTGATCATAAAGTTTGAAATCTATTTTAAATTTCTTTCCTTGAGTAATAAGAGTAATTTATCGCAGTTTATTTAGGTATAAATTACTATCTTCATATACTATCCTCATATTTAAACACATACCCCTCTTGACTGTCCTCTAGTTACTCTGGTTAAAGGGTATCAGCCTCGCCAAATCGGCAAGGAGACGAAGTTGTCCTAAACTTACTATATTACTTGGCTGTTATGAGCTTACTATTTTTCTCTGGTTCTCTTTTATGTCAATCTCTCCCCAATCTGCGTCAAAGCCCATCTTTAGCTTTCGACAGCTCTGGAATATGAATTTCGGGTTTTTAGGCATTCAGTTTGGCTGGGGACTACAGATGGCAAATATGAGTGCTATTTTTGAACATTTGGGCGCCCATGCGGATCAACTCCCTATGCTGTGGTTAGCGGCTCCCCTTACGGGGCTAGTGGTACAGCCGATTGTGGGCAATTTAAGCGACCACACCTGGAATTTTTTAGGTAGAAGACGACCTTACTTTTTAGCCGGGGCAATTTTGGCGTTTATTGCCTTAATTTTGATGCCTCATGCGACTAATCTCTGGATAGCGGCGGGATTACTCTGGATTTTAGATACCAGCGCTAACATCAGCATGGTACCTTTTCGCGCTTTTGTAGGGGATTTGCTTCCCCAGGAGCAACGGACTAAAGGATTTGCAATGCAGAGTATGATGCTGGGGCTAGGGGCGGTTTCGGCTTCGGCTCTCCCCTGGATCTTGAGTAATGTATTTCACTTGAGCAATGTCAGTAATCCGTGGCGGAAAATTCCCCTGACGGTGGAAGTCTCTTTTTATGTGGGGGGCGGCTTATTTTTGGGTACTGTCCTTTGGACAATTGTGACTACCCCGGAATATCCCCCCGCCAATTTGTCTCAGTTTGAACAGCTCAAGTCTTCTGGGGGTGGGGTGATGAGCAGTTTGCAATCAGCTTGGCAAACTTTAAGCAAGATGCCTCCGACCATGCAACAATTGGCAAAAATCCAGTTTTTTACTTGGCTAGGGATTTTCTGTTTCTTGCTCTACTTTCCCCCCGCCGTGGCACGGAATATTTTTGGAGCGACTAGTCAAGGTTCCCCCCTCTACAGTGATGGGATCGAATGGGCGGGGATTTGTTGTGCGGTTTATAACGCTGTGTGTGTGGGTTTTTCTTTTGTGATTCCCCGTATTGCTAAATACTTAGGTTGTCCTCTAACTCACGGTTTATCTTTGCTCTGTGGAGGAATTTGCTTGGTGTCTTTGTTAACGATTAGTAATCAATATGTCTTACTCTTGGCAATGTTGGGGTTAGGGATTGCCTGGTCTAGCGCTTTAATCATGCCCTATGTCATGTTGAGTGCTTCAATTCCCCCTCAACGGCAAGGAATTTATCAGGGGATCTTTAATTTTTTTGTCGTGTTGCCAGAAGTGGTCGCTGCCTTGGGTTTTGGCTGGATTATGCAGTATCTACTCCATGAAGATCGTCTCTTGGCGGTGGTGTTGGGGGGAGTATCCTTGATGATTGCGGCACTGTTAACCTTTTTCCTCAAAAATACAGGGGACTTAATCCTGGAGTTGCCAGATAGCCTACAAGATTGCCCCTCAGTTGCCGAAACGCCAGCGGATGAGCAGAAAGTATCATGATTAGTCAATTTGATCGCTTACCGCAATTACTCTTGTTAGCCGTTACGGTTTTAATTTATAACGTGATGGCAATGGCGATCGCCAATTCTCTCTTTGTTAGTCAGGTGGGGGCGGGGCAGTTGCCCATCGCCTTTATGTTGATTGGTTTATGTTCCCTGCCAATTTACGGTGCTTTTTCCCAGATTGCCGATCGCTAT
>JBJOPG010000073.1:0-22179 GCA_046050865.1 Cyanobacteriota bacterium | reverse complement strand
AGGCGATCGCCTAGCCCAAATAACTCTTAATTTAATTATTGATTTATTTCTCTTTAATTGATCGCAAAAATCCAAAGTGTTTGAATTAGAGCTATATAATCAATAAATACCAGAAGTAAGTAGTGTTGGCTCACTGTCACAAATGTGTAATAAATGTCATCTCAAGTAGTTACTATCTTATCTGCTGAAGAAATTCGTCGCACGATCAACCGTTTGGCTTCTGAGATTGTCGAAAAGTCAGGGGACTTATCTCAAACAATTTTGTTGGGTATTCATACCAAGGGGGTGCCTTTAGCTCATTTATTAGCTAAGCAGATCGAAATTCTCGAAAATACGTCGATTCCTGTGGGGGCGATCGATGTTACTTTTTATCGTGACGATTTGGATCAAATTCGGACTCGTATTCCTGCTCAAACCAAGATTCCTCTTGATTTAACAGGTAGGAGTGTCATCCTCGTAGATGATGTGATCTATAAAGGGAGAACTATTCGTGCTGCCCTCAATGCTATTACTGAATATGGTAGACCGGAATCTATTAGACTGGCGGTGTTGGTAGATCGGGGACATCGCCAGCTTCCCATCCATCCCGACTTTATCGGTAAAAAACTACCGACAGCTTCAGAAGAAAAGGTTAAAGTATACCTCAATAATCTTGATGGGGAAGATGTGGTGGAATTAATTAAAGATTAGATATAGCTAATTTAATTGCCGTATTACACAGGTTATATTTGTCATACAATGCTGTTATTTAGTTCAAGCTGTTATGACCTATCGCCTGAGAATTGCTGATTTACCCATCAGTGAGCGACCCCGTGAAAGACTGATGACGTTGGGAGCAAAGAATCTTTCTGAGGCAGAACTAATTGCTATTTTAATTAGCACTGGACAAACCAAGGGGAATTTATCAGCGATCGGCTTAGCACAGCATATCTTACAAGAATTGGGAAAATATAGGCGATCGCCCCTTGATGTTTTGCGGGATGTTAATCCTCGCGAATTGATGAAAATTCCCGGTATTGGCCCAGCTAAGGCGGCTACGATTATTGCAGCGGTAGAATTAGGCAAACGCACTTTTATCTTTAAACCAAACGAGGGAGTTGAGGTAGATAGTCCTGCCTCCGCAGCAGCTATATTAAGTAACGATTTAATGTGGCAACATCAAGAACGTTTTGCCGTCTTAATGCTAGATGTCAAGAACCATTTATTAGCTACTAAAATTATCACCATTGGTACGGCTACCGAAACCCTGGTCCATCCCCGCGAAATATTTCGAGAAGCTGTACGACAAGGAGCAATCAAATTAATTATTGCTCATAATCATCCTTCAGGAAGCCTAGATCCTTCTGCCGAAGATATTTATTTAACTGAACAATTATTACAGAGTTCGCAGTGTTTAGATATTCCGTTGTTAGATCACTTGATCTTAGGTAATGGAAACCATCACAGTCTCAGACAAGGAACAGATTTATGGGAGCGTTTTCCCCAAGGAGAGTGAGCCAGTGCAATGAATCTAATGAATTTTTTAAATTTACGCCAAAAAACGCAGAGAAATTTAGTAAGACTCAATCTCTCTGCGCAATAAAATAAAAGCTATTTTTTGAATAGAAGCATTTATTAAGTCAAGCTTTTAGATAACAACAACTCTTTTAAAAGCGCTGCTTTATCTGTTTTCTCCCAAGTTAAATCTAAATCAGTGCGACCAAAATGTCCGTAGGCGGCTACATCTTGATAGAAACGTCCACCTCTTTCTTGGGGTAAGTTGCGTAAATTAAGGGTTTGAATAATACCTGCGGGGCGTAACTCAAAGTGCTCTTTAACCAAATCTAGCAAATCATCCTCAGAAACCTTAGCTGTACCAAAAGTCTCAATAAAGATACTGACAGGACGAGCAACACCAATAGCATAGCTTACTTGGACTTCGCATTTATCCGCTAAACCTGCTGCCACAATATTATTAGCAACATAACGGCAGGCATAAGAAGCACTACGGTCAACTTTTGTGGGATCTTTTCCCGAAAAAGCACCACCACCATGACGGGAATACCCACCATAGGTATCAACAATGATTTTACGTCCTGTTAATCCAGAATCCCCTTGAGGACCACCGACAACAAATTTACCGGTAGGATTAACTAAGAAACGAGTACTTTCACTTGGCTTTAAATCCAGATCAGCAAATACGGGTTGAATAACCGCAGACCAAAGATCGTCTTTAATCTTTTTCTGCACCGCATTATTATCGGACAAATCACCAATAGTCTCGGTATGTTGTGTCGAAACTAGAATAGTATCAATGCCGACAGGCTTGCCATCTTCGTATTGGACAGAAACTTGAGTCTTACCATCAGGACGGAGGTAGGGCAAGTCTCCTAGTTTACGAACTTCCGCCAACCGCCGAGAAATACGGTGAGCCAAACTAATCGGCATAGGCATTAATTCTGGCGTTTCGTTACAGGCATAACCAAACATCAGTCCTTGGTCGCCAGCACCAATTTGGTCAAGCTCGCTATCACTTAACTTTTCTCTTTGCTCTTGGGCAGAAGTTACCCCTTGGGAAATATCTGGAGACTGTTCATCTAAAGCAACTAATACCGAACAACTATTGGCAGAAAAACCATTTTCGGCATGAGTATAGCCAATTTCGGCAATCTTGCCTCTAACTAGATCTACGTAATTAACTTGGGCTTTAGTGGTAATTTCTCCTGTAAGTAAGACCAATCCAGTGTTAACTACAACTTCTGCTGCCACACGGCTGCTAGGGTCTTGGGCTAAGATAGCATCTAAAATAGTATCGGAGATCTGATCACAGATTTTATCAGGATGTCCTTCTGTAACTGATTCGGAAGTGAATAAATAATTATTAGACAATTTTTTGCAATCCTCTAAGAAACTTTTGTCAAACGCAGCGACGATCAATCAAGCCAAGCATTTTAATCGTTAATGACCATAATACAGGTTTGTTTAAGAATTACAAAGTTTGAATTTTAAATAGAGTATCAATTTGGATGTCCGCTGAATTTAATTGTAAGTTTGAATGACGGCAGATTCCTATTGTCCCAGCTGCTTTGGCATTTTTTGCCATAACCATATCAAGGGAGGTATCTCCCACTATTAAGGTGTGCTCTGGAATAGTTCCTAAATTTTCACAAGCTTGCCTAAAAAACCTGGGATCTGGCTTGCTTATTTCTTTATCTGTTCCGAGGCATAGTTGAATGCAATTTTTCAATTGATGATTGCTAACAAAGGTTTTTACCGCGATAGTCGAGTCGGCAGATAAGATACCAATTTTTAGTCCTTTATTACTCAGAGATTGTAGTGTTTCTCTAACATCATCATATAAAGGAGCTGATTTTGGTGTTTTAATCAGATACTTAGACTCGGCTACTTCGCTAAAAGCTTGGTGAGCAATGCTTCTTGATTCATACCAACTTTTCCCTGTTTCGGCAATATAGGCCGCTGCTGCAATTTCATTCTCTTCCCAACTGCCTACTGCCATTAAACCCTGAGCATCTAAAGCGTCATCTATAATTCCGAACGCCATCATTAGAGGTTCTCCTACCCCTGGAATTTGAGCATCGATTAAACGTGCTCTCTCGGAAGCTACCATGCGCCAATATGCGCCAGAGTTTTCCAAAGTACCGTCTTTATCAAAGATAATCGCGGTTATATTATCAAATCTTACATCTGTGCAGGTAATAGTGATGGACAAAATTTTTCTCCAATCAAGTAATTCACAAAAAAATAGAGAGAGTTGAACCCCCTCTATGGCACATATCAATAGAACTTTATTACGAGTTTAATTCTATCTATTCTTCTGATGCCGCTCCTACCATTTCTTCTGATGAATCTTCAATCTCAAGCTCGTCGGATGTTACTTCCTCTACCACGTCCTCGAGAACAGGCTCTTCTTCTTCTTCGATCGCAGCTACTACCGATTCTTCTGGTTCAAATGTTTCTTCTGCTGTTACTGATTCTTCAGCTTGCACTTCTTCTAGAGTAATACCTTCAGCTTCAGCTAATAGTTTCTGACGATATCTTTCCGCCATTTCCTCAGCTTTCTCAAACACAATATCTCTATTTTTGAGCATATCACCGGGTTCTGGCTCTAGCTGCTTGGTTGACAGGGAAATACGACCTCTTTCTGCATCTAAGTCGATAATCATCACTTTCAGTTCGTCATTAACGCCAAACACACTATGGGGTGTATCAATGTGGTCGTGAGAGATTTCCGAAATGTGTAGTAAGCCACTAACTCCACCAATATCAATGAACGCACCGTAAGGCTTGATACCACGTACAGAACCTTTGACTACCTGGCCTACTTCTAGACCATTCATCTTGCGCTCTACCAAGGCACGACGATGACTCAAAACTAGTCGGTTACGTTCTTCATCAACTTCTAAGAATTTTAAGGGCAGGTCTTCTCCCACTAAATCTTCCTTGGCTTCTCTGGCGCTGATATGTGATCCAGGAATAAAGCCTCTTAATCCTTCAATCCTCACCAAAGCTCCACCACGATTAGTGGCAAACACGTTCGAGCGAACAGTAGCATCTTCTTGCTGTAGCTGTCTAACCCTTTCCCAGGCACGCATGTATTCAATGCGTCTAATTGATAGAGTCAACTGTCCATCTTCGTTCTCATCAGTCAGGATAAAAAACTCTCTAGTTTCATCCGCTTGCAGAACTTCAGTAGGGTTGTCAACTCGATTGATGGACATCTCTTGGATTGGTATATAGGCAGCGGTCTTAGCGCCAATGTCAATCAAAGCTCCCCTTGGTTCCATACTGAAAACTGTCCCTGCAACTATGTCCCCTGGACTGAAGTGATAATCGTATTTGTCTAGAAGTGCAGCGAAATCTTCGTGAGTAAAACCAATATCTTTAGTAGTGTTTGCTTGCTGATTGACCATATGGATTAGATGTCCTTAGTGTTGATTCCTTACTTTTTTGATGGGATGAGCCTCCTGCTTAATGTACACTCACCTGCTTATCGTGCAGTCTACACCTACATCCGATAGATATCCGAGCAACGGGAAGAATCAGTCAAAGGTAACAAAATACCTTGACCAAACACTTTGCTACTGGAACGCTTCTACGTTGATGGCAAGATAGCATTATAACATTGTAACTTTTTATCGCCCTGACCGTGAATTTATTTTATTTTACTTGGGTTATGGATTAAGACTTTGATCGTCTATGAAGAAATACAGTCTGCCGTGGCACTGGAAGAATCGGCATTTTCTGCATTGTTCCAAGTTGGGAAGTCTAAACCTTGAGCATTCTCGTTCTGTAAATGATTCAAAGTTTCGACAAAATCTTTAATTCCCTGAAATTTTCGATAAACAGATGCAAAACGAATATAAGCTACTTCGTTTTCGTAACGTAAATTATGTAAAACCAATTCTCCAATCTCACTACTGCTGAACTCTTTTCCCGAATTTTGCTGTAGTTTTGCTTCAATATTATCAATGATTACTTCCGCTTTTTGATAAGAAACGGTGGTTTTTTCGCAAGCTCTCAAGATTCCCCGCAGCAGTTTACCTCGATCAAAAGATTCTCGACTACCATCTCTTTTGATCACTGTAATGGGAATTAGTTCAATTCGCTCATAGGTTGTAAAACGCTGTTTACAATTTAAACATTCTCGGCGACGACGAATACTTTGCCCACTTTCCGTAGAACGAGATTCCAGTACTCTACTTTCTGTGTGTTGGCAATTGGGACAGTGCATTGATTTTTTATAGTATATGCTTGCTGATAATAAAATGTTTTCATAAACAGCAAATCTGGGCTATTTTCTATATCATAGTTTGTCTTGCAACAGACCATAATTAAAAAATGCCCAGAAATGTAACGTTCTTAATAATACTTAACTTCTTTTCTCAGCTTATTTTTCAATGCGGGGTGGTTCGCGAAAAGCGATCGCCGATCGCAAAGAAGAGAACTGAAATTGCCATGGCTAAAACTAAAATGTATGCAACAGCTTCCATAATTAAAATTCCTAAAGTCCTATACTTATCTCATATTCTACTATCTTACCAACTTTCCCAACAAAAGAACTGAAGTTGTTTTTCGGTTAGGTTGTTTAAAAACTGGCATGAGGGCGATCTCTGATTAGATACCCCCCCCCTCATCAGTCACCCGTAAACCTCCGTAAAAGGAAGGTGCCTGCGGGTGACTGTTGGTCAAAACTAAAGAAGAAGTTCGCAAGCAACTATTATGCTTATGCTCTTTTTGTAGCACGAGTGGATTTGTCACCCACTTTCTGATAGAAGCCCCACTCTACTTGCTCTTCTTCTAGTTCAGGATCAACTCCAGCAAATACATCTCGGTAAAGTGTCCGAGAACCATGCCAAATATGACCAAAGAAAAAGAAGAGGGCAAAGACAGCATGACCGAAGGTAAACCAGCCACGAGGACTTGTGCGGAATACACCATCAGAACCTAAAGTCTCAGTGTCAAAATCAAACGCTTCTCCTAATTGAGATCTACGAGCGTATTTCTTAACTGTTGCAGGGTCGTCAAAGGCTTGACCATCTAGAGCACCACCATAGAAGGCAACTTTTACCCCACCTTGCTCAACGCTAAGTTTGGACTCAGCACGGCGGAAAGGAATATCAGCTCGAACCACGCCATCAGCGTCAGTCAGAATTACAGGGAAGGTTTCAAAGAAGTTAGGCATCCGACGAACACTTAATTCTCGTCCTTCAGCATCTATAAAGACTGCGTGTCCTAACCATTGTTGGGCAATACCATCACCACTATCCATGGAACCAGTACGGAACAGACCACCTTTAGCGGGGCTGTTACCTACATAGTCATAAAAAGCTAGTTTTTCAGGGATTGTTGACCAAGCTTCGGAACGGCTTAAACCATCATCCATGGCAGTTTCCACCCGACGCTGTATTTCTTGTTGGAAATAA
The DNA here is from genome assembly GCA_046050865.1 of Cyanobacteriota bacterium. Classification (GTDB taxonomy): domain Bacteria; phylum Cyanobacteriota; class Cyanobacteriia; order Cyanobacteriales; family Xenococcaceae; genus Waterburya. The sequence continues at coordinate 15,256 of JBJOPG010000073.1, read as the reverse complement.
CCTTGATCCCATTGGTAACGAGTAGGACCAAACAATTCCACAGGAGTTGTGGCATTACCGTACCACATAGTTCCTGTAACCACGAAAGCAGCAAAGAACACGGCCGCAATACTACTGGAGAGTACCGTTTCAATGTTCCCCATTCTCAATGCTTTATACAACCTTTCTGGAGGACGAACGCTGAGATGGAATAAACCCGCAATAATACCAACTACACCAGCAGCAATGTGGTGAGCTACGACACCACCAGGGTTAAAGGGATTAAATCCGGCTGGGCCCCATTCCGGAGCAACACCTTGGACATGACCCGTCACGCCATAGGCATCGGAAACCCACATTCCTGGCCCCCACAAACCTGTAAGGTGGAAGGCTCCAAAACCGAAACAAAGTAGTCCCGATAAGAATAAATGAATCCCAAACATTTTGGGTAAATCCAAGGCTGGCTGACCAGTACGAGGATCGACAAATAATTCTAAATCCCAATATACCCAGTGCCATACTGCTGCTAAGAACAATAAGCCAGAAAGAACGATGTGAGCGATCGCCACCCCTTCAAAAGACCAGAAACCAGCACTAGCACCAGTTTCGCCGGTTACACTCCAACCACCCCAAGAGGTGTCAACACCTAAACGTGCCATAAAAGGAAGCACATACATACCCTGTCGCCACATAGGATTCAAGACTGCATCACTAGGGTCAAAGGTTGCTAGCTCAAATAAAGCCATCGAACCTGCCCAACCTGCGACTAAAGCGGTGTGCATTAAGTGTACTGATATTAGCCTGCCTGGATCATTCAGGACGACTGTATGAACGCGATACCAAGGTAGTCCCATAGACTACACCCCTCCTATTGATTAAATAATTTGTTTAGTAAGACCAAATAATGTTGGCCAACATCACTAAATAAAATAGTAATGCTAAAGTTGACTGTTATTTTGTAATTTGTATGTACTGCAAAGCCTTTGCCATTCTTCAGAATAATCTAAAGAGAGATCAGGGCAAAACCGAACTGATTCAGGAGTTCCTTGAAATTACTGTTATCTAAAGAAGTGTAACTATTGTTAGAAACTATTGCAAGAACTATCTTAGTTTATCGACAAAAGTTAATTTTCGTAACAAAGTACTTGATCTGTCCTATGGTTGTATCTAAATAGCTGCGTCCAAAGGGTTACATTTTCTCTGATATTAGATCTCTGGTGACAGAATTGAAAACCGCTTCAGCCTGGTGCAACATTTCAATCGCCTGTTCAGCGCTAATTAGTCGTTTGAGCACTACCTGTCCAATGTTTGAGCCTTCTTCTAACTCTTTTTTAGGTCTTACTTCTACCATCAGTACTTCGTCTTCTACGGCATAAAGCCAGAGAATTTCTTGCTGCTGTTCAATGCCACAATTGAGGCGTTTGATTTCGGGCTTGCGTCCCCAACTAACCTGATCCCATAATCCGCCAAATTCCCAAATCCGATCGTAAGTCCAGCCATCCCTCAGAAAAAAATATTTCACGTAATTCGCTATGCCAATTTCACTAATTTCACTGTGCCAATAGTTATTTATGTTTATGTTTAAAGCTAGCAATTTGTTGTCTATTTGCTCGAATACAGCCGAATTTAACCAATAATTAGGGAGTAATCTTCAATATATAATGATAGAAATCATCATAACGACGATAACCCATGGATTCATAAAGATTTTGACCAATAGTGTTAGTTACTTCCGTTGCTAGGATCAGCCGTACTGCATTAGTCAATCTGGCATGATCTTTAGCCCTGTTCATCAAAGCTTTTGCTATGCCCTGATTTCTCTTTTCAGGTAACACAAACAAATCATTGAGAATCCAGACTCTCTGCATCGATACAGAAGACCAAGAAGGAAATAGCTGGGTATAGCCAACAGGGTGATTATTTTCCATAGCTAACAAGATAACTGCATCCTGCTGTTGCAGACGTTCTCGAATAAATTCCTGAGCAGATTCTAAATCCTCTGGCTGGCGGTAGAAGATGCGATATTGATTGAAGAGAAAAGCCACATCATTCAATTGTTCGATGGTCGCTTGGGCAATTTTCATAAGCATTGATGCAACAGTTAACTTTACCGCCAGCAAAACAGATTAAACTTTCTCTTCGGGAAAAGTTTCATTGAATTCTTCAACTAGTTCGTCTAGTTCTTCTAGAGCTTGATCGACATCAATTCTCAATGTCCCCAAATTTGGTCTCTCCAATAGTTCAACCAAAGAATCTCTTTTTGAGTTCATTTGGACGATTCTGGCTTTTATATCTGTTTTATCCATGGCTTTGTCCATAATTGTGCAATTTTATTTTGATTGAGTATCCATTAGCTCTAGAATAAACAATATCGATAAATATAAACAATTTTTTAGATATGTTGCGAAAAATACCATTAGCTGCTGTTGGTTTAACTGTAGGGGGGATTTTAACCATCGTCGGCTTTTATGCTTATGCAGTGGGGATGAATACTCTTAATTTAGCAGGTTTCTTTTATGGCATTCCCCTATTATTAGGTGGCTTAGCTCTCAAGGCATCGGAATTAAAGCCTGTACCCTATACAGTAGAAACTACTCTAGAAATCAAGGAATTGCGATCGCAAGCTACACCGACCCAAGAGCAACTTCGTAAGGACGTAACTCGTTTTCGTTATGGACAGGAAGCTCACCTAGACGATTGTTTAGCCAAATTTGGTCTTAGCCCTACCGATGAAGAAAGACCGATCCTCTCAGGGCTTCAGGAGCAGTCTAGAGATGGTGCTTATACTCTGCTGATGGAATATTATTCTCCCTTTTTCTCCCTGTCAGATTGGCAAGAAAGACACGAGCAAATTGAAAAGTTTTTTGGCCCCAATATCAAAGCCGAAATTACTCAACCAGAAAAGTCCCGCATTAATGTGGCATTGATTAAGTCTTGAACTTCAAGTGGTCATTAGCTAAAAGCTAAAAGCCAGAAACTACAAACGTAGTAATTGATCCACGAGAAGTTTGGTTCGGTCAGTAATCCGTGACCATTGTTGATTGGCGATCGCTGAAGTCGGAAATAAACTGCTGGAAATGCCCACGGCGATCGCTCCGGCTGCAATCATCCCCACTGCATTTTCCACCGTCACTCCCCCAGTCGGAATCAAGGGAATGTGACCGAGAGGGCCTTGGAGACATTTAATGTATTCTGCTCCCCCCAAAGATTTAATGGGAAAAACTTTCACTACTTTTGCCCCCCGTTGCCAAGCATTTATGGCTTCACTGGGAGTAAATATTCCTGGGACAAAGGGAATTCCATAACGAGACAAGCAAGTTTCTAGTAATCGAGCATCAAAACCAGGAGCGAAAGCAAACTGAGCCCCAGCATCAACCGCAGATGCTAGCTGATTGAGGTCTAAAATAGTTCCTGTGCCAATAGTGCAATGAGGCAATTCCTCTCGTAGTTGAGCAATTAACTGGGCAGGGCGATCGCTATTCCAGGTAATTTCAATTAGGTTCATACCTCCAGCTGCTAAAGCCTGAGCCATTTGGTAGGCGAGATTAAAATCATCACAACGAATCACGGCGATCGCTTTATGTTGGCGTAATAGCTGGAGCCATGCATCCATCAATGTATTAATGAAAATTAGGGACTTGGGGACTTGGGGACTTGGGGACTTGGGGACTTGGGGACTTGGGGACTTGGGACTTGGGGACTTGGGGACTTGGGGACTTGGGGACTTGGGGAATTAGGTAGAGTGAACATGACCTACAAAAACCCACTTTTTCCTTGTTAAAGTATGGATCACATCAGCGTCCAAAAATTTTTGATTCTTAATGATCAGAGAGAAACTATTTTCCCTTTTCCCTTTTCCCCTTTCCCAGCCTCAGCAGATTAATTTGTTTCTTAGGAGTTATAAAGAACTAATCCGACTTTTATAGGCTCGACTATCTAGACCATCTCCGACATTCGCAGTTTGAGGATTAATCAACTCTTTCAAGATTTTAATTCGCTCTGAAGTAGCGGGATGAGTACTTAAAAAAGTAGGAGTAGATCCACCTTTTTGTAATAGTTTTTGCATAAAACCTAACATGCCTTCAGGAGCATATTTTGCTTTGATCATATTATTCAGACCAAAGCGATCGGCTTCTAGTTCATCAGAGCGACCATTGGGACGACTAACAGCAAGTTCTACACCGATTTGCACCGCATCACTACGGTCTAAACCTGCGGCGGAAAGTAATCCCTGAGCTACAGCTTGATCTCGCATATGTTTGATCCCGTGCTTCGCGGCAATGTGTCCAATTTCATGTCCAATTACACTAGCCAATTCTGCTTCATTATCGGCTGCGGCAATTAAGCCACGATTAACATAGACATAGCCTCCCATAGTAGCAAAAGCATTGAGATCGTTACTGTCAACTACTTGAAAAGTGTAGGAAAGATCAGAACGGTTGCTGGTCTTTGCCAGTCGCTGACCAATCTGATTGATGTAACTGTTAATGGTTTGATTACGGTATATTTTTGCTTGACCAGAGCTAATTAACTCTTGATTAATCGAGCTGCCTAACTCCACTTCCTGGGCATTAGAAATATTGGAGAACTGAACAACTTGAATCCCGCGAATCATCAAATCAAGCCAGGAAATGCTATGACTGGGTTGAATATGCAACAGGTTAATGGTGATACTCAGGATAAAAACCATAAATCCAGAGAGCAAATATCGATAATAACTATTAGATCTATTAGATCGATTAAATAAACTAGAGAATCGCTGAAACATATCTGAGCGTAACAAATTTATTAGAGATGATTTACCTATGATGTCTATACATGACGGTAAACTATGTGGTTATGTTGCCAAACATTTAATGCTTATTTATAGCCATTGAAGTTCCGCTGATTGATGTAACTCACTATAAACAATCGCATTTTGTTCAAATTGGCGCCCGATGGCGATCGCCTCCAAAAGTTCAATTCCTGAGATCCAGAAGCTTGGTTCTGGAGTCCAAATCCCTGTTTGATCCATTCCTAGAGCTGCTAACCAAGGTACTTGCAATTCCTGTAAATGCGACCTGAGCTTGTGATGACGTTGCTTATTTTCTAGTTCAGTAAGAATCTGTGAGTAAGGATTAGCAGCGGTAATGATTGCCCAACTATGGTGATTTATATGGCTATAGGTTGAGAGACTCATAGCTATATGTCCTAATCGTAGACAACACTCACCAATCTGTACCCGAATCGTTTCCTGACCATTATAGACTTCGTAGATTGCCTGTTTGTATACTTGCTCATAATGGGCTTTTGAATCGGCAATTTCAGGTTTAACTAATTTTGGTCGATGGGTCATTCAATCTTGAATTTTTTGATGTGAAATTAGAGCTTGAAGTTTTAGATGTCAAAATAGTAGGAATGAGCAAAACTGCCCTCTTGAGAAGTCAAAAGAGCAGTCATGATGATGTAGATAAAAAAATTTCTAGAGATCGCCACCACGCAAAGCTAGCAAAAAGATTACTACAGGCCCTGAAATCATAATCAAGGCTACACAAAGTAACTGAAAAATTACAGTATAGTTAATACCGCCGACAGCACTAAAAATGTTGGTTACAAAATCCATATTTTCTCCTAAAGTTTACCTAAATTAAATCTATAAAAAGTTGCGGCAAGTCTTGCAAGCCATTATCGATGATACCGGGGAAGTATTCCCTGCTCTTATGTAGGGAGCTGAAAATGTCTCAACTTTCATCACGCCCCTGAGGATAATATTAAATTAATATGACGCGAAACTCAATTCTTACTGCTACCCTGGATTTAAAGACAGGGGTTATGGGTATTAGCTCTCAGACTTAAAGGCTGCCCCCAGATAAAGGGAGCCTACCTTGGGGTCATTTAACAGGTCGATACCTCTTCCTTCAAAGCGATCGCAACCATTTTCTAGCACATAAGCACGATCTGCCATGGCTAAAGCTTTTTTCGCATTTTGTTCCACTAGGACAATTGCTGTTCCAGTCTGGTTAATTGCCTTGACTTGCTCTAAGACTGAAGTCACCAAAATGGGGGATAGGGCAGCAGAAGGTTCGTCGAGCAATAGTAAGTCAGGCTCTAGCATTAACGCCTTACCCATGGCTAACATTTGTCTTTCTCCTCCTGAGAGGGTTCCCGCTTTTTGACGACGACGATCGCCCAATTTGGGAAACATAGTATAGATTTTTTGCTTGAGACTATCGAGGGAACCTGTCCGAATAAAAGCACCCATTTCTAAGTTTTCTTCGATGGATAATGAGGCGAAAACGTTAGTAATTTGTGGCACATAGCACATTCCCCGCTTGACAATCTTGTCCGATTTCAGCCCCACAATATTTTTCCCCTTGAAGATGATTTCTCCTTTTTGTGGGGTAAGTAAGCCGAAAATTACTTTGGCTAATGTAGACTTCCCTGCTCCGTTGGGTCCAATCACGGCGACTAATTCTCCAGGCGCAATGCGGAAATTTATACCTTGCAAAATATTGAGATCCTTGATGTATCCTGCATAGACATTGTTTACTTCGAGAAGATTTGTACTCATTTTATACTCATTGATTTATCTGAATATTGAATCAGTGTGATTAGTGCCAACATCTCAATGTTTTTTTATAACTTTTGTAAAGGTACAAAGTAAATTTGCTTTCCTAGAGTAGCAAACGACTATCTTGTGTGTAATCGATCGCTTTATTAAAGATTTGGAGTCGACTGGTTTGATCGCGATAAAAACGGCATTTTTGCGTTAATTTGCTCTAAATAGTATGTAGCAAAATGTCTTATTACAGAATTCATCGCTTAATCTGATTGTTTGTAACAATAATTTATTTTATACAACTTAATTTTTTAGCTCGAAAGAGTATTGTTTCCTGTATTCTAAAAGGTAGACAGATATAATATACTCGCCAGGCATAACTATCCAAGCGAACATTAGCTTTATACTCCCAATAATTCAGAGAGGTTAATTAATTCCATGAAAAATAAATATTTATCAGTATTTCTAGCAGCAGGAACCATGGCGATCGCAACTCCCGCTATGGCAAATTCAGCTGAGGCACCTAAATTCAGTTTTTCTTGTCAGACAGTGGAAGGAGTCCCTACCACTGTAGCTCAAGCGGCTGAAAGCAAAAATCAAATAGCAATTTTCAGTTGGCGTCAAGAAGCTTTAGCCAATAAAACCTCCACCAATCCAGAGACCCTTTGTAATGATGTGGCCCAAAAGCTAGGAGATTATGCTGTTGATTCTGACCTGTCGAGCATTAGTTTTATTGGTACAACTACCACTCTAGGGGACGATGTGCCAACTATTTGCGCGAACAGTGGAGGAGCAGAATGTGGCAAGGTTTTGTTTACCCTCAATAAAACCACAGATAAGGCATCAACTGTAGCGGGAAATCTAGTGGATTCTATTTTGGCTAAAAACCTCAACCCAGAGAAAACCACTTTAACCACCCGTGGAGTACAGTCGATTGAATATAACGTTAATTTCTGGACTCTATTAGGACTCAAGTTTGATGGCAAGTACTAGGCTATTGATAGCTACCAATTGGCTTGACCAACTTGACTAAAACTATCTTTTAGTCAACCGTTTGTTGACCCAGGTTATTAATTTAACTTTTTTTCAACTTTTTCTAAGAGGACAGAAGTTTCAGGATAATCTGGGTTAATTTCAATTGAGCGTTTACAATGAGCTTCCGCATCTTGATATCGTTTCTGATCGTATAATGCACGACAAAGCTGAGTCCAGGCCAAAAAATAATTGGGTTTAATTCTAAGTACTTCTCTGGTGGCACTTTCTGCTTCCCTCGGTTGATTCAGTTTTAACAACACCTGTCCCTTGTTATACCAGCCACGATAAAAATCTGGATCAGCGGCGATCGCTTGATTGTATTCTTCTAAAGCCTGTTCATATTGCTGGAGATCGAAGCGGGCTAAACCACGACAATTCCAAGCTTCCGCAAAATCAGGAGCGACATCTGTCCCCTGAACACAGGAAGAAAATTTTTCTAAATGACGATTTAATTTTCCCTGAGCAAAACCTCGATTTGTCCAGGCTTGAGCAAAATCACTCCGATAACTCAAGGCTTTGTCAAAAGATTCAATTGCCGTTTCATATTCCCCTGATTCGATGAGAGTATTGCCCTCATTGTAAAATTTTAAAGCTTGAACCGCTTTCCAAATCTTGGGAGCCAAAAACAACAGTCCCAAGCTCAGGGGTAACACTACAAATAACAAGAGCCGCTTAGAAGGAGAGGGTTTCTCAAGGGGCTGAGGAATAATATTGGTGGGGGAAATCGCTTTTGACTGATCTTCAGGAGTTGGGTTTAAATTTCGTCTGTGGGGGTGAAGGATATCTTCCAAAGCTTCACTGGCGTTTTTATAACGCTTTACGAAGTCATTCAGCACCATTTTATCGATCACCGCAGCCAATGATTCGCTACAGTCAGGAGCACGATCGCGCCATTTAATTTCTCCTGTATCGCGATCGCGCGGTAACTGATCAGGATGAAAACTAGTAATTGCTTGAATTGCCGTCATTCCCAAGGCATAAATATCGCTATTTAAGCGAGGATCACCCCTTTGTTGTTCACTTGCCATATAGCCAGGAGTGCCAATCGCAACAGTTAAGACGCTGCCTTGACCTTCCGTTAAAGTCATATTACTAATTTCTTTAACTGCACCAAAATCAATCAGAAAGATCTTGTTATCAACGGTACGGCGAATCAGATTAGAAGGTTTGATATCTCGATGAATCACGTTGTTTTGATGAACGAAGGAGAGGATCTGCAACACGTCAACCAGTAGCTCTTTGACTTTTGCTTCTGGCCATATTTCCCCAGGCATCATTTCCGCTTGACTGAGATCCTTACCTTCAATATACTCTTGGACTAAGTAGAATTCCCCGTCTACCTCCACATGAGCTAATAGACGAGGAATTTGCGGATGGTCGTTTAGCTTGTAAAGTACCATGGCTTCATTGTGAAAGAGCCTCCTGGCAGTCTCCAAAACAAATTCTTCGTTGGATTGAGGTTGTAGTTTTTTGACTACGCAACGGGGATGGGGATTTCCTGGAAGATGAGTATCTTCTGCGAGATAAGTTTCGCAAAAGCCTGTGGTTCTCAGACAATCGATAATTCGATAGCGTCCTCCTATTAGCTCATCAGACATAAGATTTGAGAATAAAATAAGTTTATTTAGTAGTCAAAAGTTGTAGATTAATTTATCTCTCCTGTTCCAAATTAGTCATACTATCAAAGATCAAAAGAATTAATGGTTAATTAAGTAAGCATCTATCGTCAAACAGCTCAGTTTGATTATGATCGGCAACCGATATACAAGAATATATCAAAGAATTTTTCAGAGAACACTGACACCCTTGGTTTAAACTTTACCTGTCTAACTTTAAGTTTGCTAGCTTAAAGCAAATTTGCTGGATGAGCAATAGAAGACTTCAAACAAATATTAACTTAGTTAGGGTAGAAGGCAAGAGAACTCTACTGTTTATAACTTGTTTATAGCTTTAAGACTTACAGCGAATTTCAGTTGGATAGAACCCATTACCCATTACCCATTACCCATTACCCATTACCCATTACCCATTACCCATTACCCATTACCCATTACCCATTACCCATTACCTCGGTAAAGTTAATGTGTCTACTCAATTGAAAACTGCTGTAAGCTCTTCAGAATCCTACGCAAAATACTTGATAATTGCTTGGGCAAACTCAGAACATTTCAAGGGAGTCTCTACCACGGGAGTCATTAACCTAGCTAAATCATAAGTTACCTCCCGATTGGCGATCGCCTTAGCTAAGCCAGTTTGGATCAGATCCGCCGCTTCTTGCCAACCCATAAACTCTAACATCATGACTCCAGAGAGAATAACTGAGCCAGGATTAATGCGATCTAAGCCGGCATGTTTGGGTGCTGTGCCGTGGGTAGCTTCAAAAATAGCACAGGTGTCACCAATATTTGCTCCAGGACTCATCCCTAAGCCGCCAACAATGGCTGCTGCCGCATCAGAAAGGTAGTCTCCATTGAGATTCATGGTTGCCAAAATCGAATATTCATCAGGACGGGTTTGAATCTGTTGAAAGATGCTGTCGGCAATGCGATCATTAACCATCACCTTGGTTTTCCATTGACCATTGCCGTGGGTATCCCAAATTTCGGCTATTACTGCCTCTACCTCTCGGCAAATTACTGCTTGTTTTTCGGAAGTTAAAGCATCATATCCAGGATCGATCTGACGAGCATTATCTTCTGTGGTCAGTTGCGCATTAGCCTCTTTATTGGCGAGAATCCATGACTCTCGTTCGGTGATACATTCGCCGCGAAATTCGCTTTTGACTAGTTCATAACCCCAATCACGAAAAGCCCCTTCGGTATATTTCATAATATTTCCCTTATGGACTAAGGTTACTTGTTGCTTGTCTGGGGTCAAAGTTAAAGCATGTTGAATCGCTTTTCTAATCAAACGCTGAGAACCAGTTTTGCTGATGGGCTTAATGCCAATGCCTGAATCCAAAGGAATTTGTTTTTTACCATGTTCTGGAGTGCTAGGGATCAACTCCTGGTTTAGAAGATTAATCAGCTTCATACCAATTTCATCTCCTTGTTTCCATTCAATTCCCAAGTAAATATCTTCCGTATTTTCGCGATAGACAATCACCTCTAGTTTTTCGGGATATCTGTGGGGGGAAGGAGTTCCCTGATAATAGCGACAGGGGCGAACACAAGCATAAAGCTGGAATATTTGGCGCAAAGCCACGTTAAGGGAGCGAATTCCTCCTCCCACGGGGGTAGTTAAAGGTCCTTTGATAGCGATGCCATATTCTTTAATTGCGTCCAGGGTATCTTGGGGTAAATATTGATAGGTACCATACTCCTCACAAGCTTCATCCCCCGCGTATACTTTAAACCAGTTGATTTTACGCTGCTCACCATAAGCAGCCTTCACCGCAGCGTTAATTACCGCTGCTGTCGCTGGCCAGATATCAACTCCTGTTCCATCGCCCCGAATAAAAGGAATAATCGGATCATCGGGAACCAGAGGCTGACCATTTTGAAAGGTAATTTTGGAACCGGTAGTTGGAGGGGTAAGTTTTTCGTACATAAAACTCTAGTCAAAAACAAACTGAATATAGCTACAGTACAATTAAATAAATTTAAATAGTAAGTAGCCTTGAATTGACAGTAACAGAATAATTCATCCTACATTTGCTTAACAAGAATTTAAATTCAAGTTCAAATTAAAATTTTAAGGTCAGATTTCAAACCATTCGAGATGAAAAAAATATTGGTAGTAGACGATGATGCAACATTACGCAAAATTCTGCAAAATTCCCTAGAACAGAGAGGATATCAGGTCACTGCTGTGAGTTCTGCCCAGGATGGTTTAGCTCGATTTAGTCAAGATGTACCCGATATTATTGTGTCGGATGTTTCCATGCCAGGAATGGATGGCTTTGAATTTTGTCGCCAACTGCGATCGCAACCTTCAGGCAAGCTCATTCCCTTTATCTTCCTCTCAGCTAAAGATGAACTCGATGATCGCGTTCAAGGTCATACCATTGGTGCCGACAGCTATTTAACCAAGCCTTTTGAGATGAAAGAACTGCTGGCGAATATTGAAGCTTTAATTGAGCGATCGCGACGAGTTCACGCAGAAATAGTCCATTTAATTGAACAGTTGGCTAATCCCCAGTTGAAAGACACGACAGTCAACAATGGTAATAATGACAGCACTAACCATCGCTTTAATCATCTCAATGTTTTGCAGATTCCCCTCTACGAGACTTCCAGCGACGAAGTTATGTCCACTGCAAAGGGTGTTGCTCCCAAATCTCTGCCCTTGACCCCCGCCGAAGAAAGAGTTTTTTGGGAAACTATTCAGGGATATACTAATAAACAAATTAGCGATCGCCTATTTATCAGTCCTAGGACTGTCCAGACCCATCTCAGTAATATCCTAAACAAGCTCAATTTGAGCAATCGCACCCAACTAGTTAGGTTTGCCTATGAACAAGGCTACGAAAAAGCTTAACTGTTCCAGCTGGAATAATTATGGACATTGATATCTAACGCGCTATCTCTCACATAATCATGATAGGATTTAGACTATGGGACTGAGTATAAACACTCATCAAGTTCATCATCAGAGTTGGTGCAAAATTCAGTTAAAATCTTGAAGTTTGTCTATTGGTTAAGAACTTCGCGGTAGGATAAAGATTAAATGCAAGATATCAGCATCATCAATACCAATCATTCAATATATTCGGAATCTCCGAAAAATCAATTAAAAATAGTCGATCAGCTTTTAGTAGATCCCACATCAGATCTGCAAATTCTGATGGATTGGATGGTGAGCGTCAAAGATCAGTCGGCAAACTTAGCCTTGGGCAAGGCATATCATGCTCTGTATCTCAATCCCACCCCCCAGATCCAACAATGGTTACAGCAACATTTTCCCCAGGGAGTAGTCCCCTTAAAATCAACCTCCAATATTGACTATCAACCACTACAACAGTTGTTGGCGCAGCAAGATTTTCAGCAAGCTGATGTCATAACTTTACAGAAAATGTGTGAATTAGCAGGTTCAGCAGCAGTAGAACGCAAGTGGATTTACTTTACAGAGGTCGTTAACCTGCCGATCGCCGATTTGATTACTTTGGATCAACTTTGGCTGATGGCTTCTGCTGGTAAGTTTGGTTTTTCCGTGCAGCGCCGGCTCTGGTTATCCGTGGGTAAGGACTTTACAAAATTATGGACAAAGATCAACTGGAAATCTGGTAATGTTTGGACTCGTTATCCTCAAGAGTTTACTTGGGATCTCTCCGCACCAACGGGACATTTACCTCTGTCAAACCAACTACGGGGAGTTAGGGTAATCGATGCGATCTTTGCTCATCCAGCTTGGACACAGCAGGATTAGGCTGACTTTTCAATAAAATTTAACATTTTATGCTAAAAATGTTTGTTCAGCTAGTTTTTAGGGAACTTTAGAGTGAGCAGGCTAAAAACGCGCAAACTTTTTCTCTGTAATTTCTAAGTTAGAACAGAATCAATCTATCGCGTGATCCTGCATAGCAATTGAAAGTATGCAGAATTAGCTACTGCATCAATAAACAAATAAATAACTTTTATTAAAAAAATTAGTGATGCCAGTGGAAGCAATAGATTTAGGATTGTCAGTCAACAGTATGGCTAAACCGCAGAACCAACTTTTTTGTCGTTTAGATGGTCTTACCCCCGCCGCCAGAAAAGCACAAAGACTTGCCACCCTTAATGAACTTGGTTTAATGGTTGCCGAAGCAGTCCCCATTCTGGAGGAAACTACGCAAAAAGCAGCAAGTTTTACCAATGCCCCCATCAGTATTTTGGGCTTAGTTGTGGAGGATGAACTTTGGTTCAAGTCAGCGGTGGGTCTATCGGCTATTGACTTAACTAACCAGCTAGCTACTCAGCGAAAAATATTGCTGTCAGAGTCTTTTAGCACTTATGTAATTGATAGTCAGCAACCTTTATCTATTGCTAATACTTTTAACCATGGCACTTTTACCAATAGCATTCTAACTCAACATTACGGCATCAAAGCCTATCTAGGAGTTCCCCTAATTACCACTACGGGGGTCTGCATTGGCAGTTTAGAAGTAATGGATTGGGTGACCAGAGAGTTTAATCAGCGAGATATTGATCACCTTAGTTTACTTGCTCGTTGGTGTCTAGGAGAATTTGAACGCCACCGTCTCCTCAAAACCCAGTTGCCTCAAGCAATTGTCTCGGGCAATCAAGCTCAGTGGCAGGGGGTTAACCCTTCTGTTCCAGAATTAACAAATTATCCCCTGGCTGTCCCGCAACCATCTCAAGTACAGGATTTAGATCCTGCCAGAACTAGTCCCATTAAGCTAAAACTGCTTTCCCAATTAACTCAAGAGCTAAAAAACCCCCTCACCTCGGTCATTGGGATGGCAAGTGTATTGCATCGAGAGGTATATGGGCCTCTAACTGTTAAACAGAGAGAATATTTAGAAATTATTCACGATAGTGGTCAAAATTTAATTGGCTTAGTGGATGAAATAGTTAGTCTGGGAGTTTTGAGCGATCGCAATGCAGAAGTCAACCCCACCACGGTAGACATCGAAATGTTGTGTCAGCAAGTGATTAATAGCTTGGCAGATCTGTCCAAACAATATCAACAGAAATTGAGTTTTTCCATCGAGCCTGGTAATCGCATTTGGACTCTCGATAAGGACAAAATTCGTCAAGCGCTTTATTATCTCACCGTCAGCATTTTAGAAATGTCTGAACCAGGGGGAGAAGTTCAAATTCATGTTTCCCAGCGGAATCAAGCTTTAAATATTGCCGTGAGTATTTCTCATCCTTGGTTGGGTAACGATTTTGGCGAAACCAAGCTCCATGCCCACGGAGTGACCCAAGCATTAAGCTTGAATCAAAATGCTCGTCGCGATTTCCATCACACTCCAGGGAACCTCATGGCTCCCAACATTCCTCCCCTCTTGACTTCTGCCGCTTTGATGATGGTGATTAATCAGGAAAATACTTTGGAGCAAAATACCCAAAAAATTCCTCGAGATATTTTAGGACTGCTATTTTGCTGCTATTTAACCGAAATGCATGGCGGCAGAGTCGTCGTCCAAGGTTCTCCCAGTTCAGGCTATCGTTATATCTTGCAAATTCCCCCCAGCAAATCGGTATAAACATTTAAACATTAAGGTAAATATAAGTAGGCTAACAAGCAAACTAAATTTTAGATTGCAGTAAAAGGTGGTTTAGGATATTAATGTTCAATTTGGAACTTAAATTATCTGACCTATGAAATCGGCTTGGTCAATCATCACCCTCTCAAAGCCTCAATTAAATCAGTGGCTCAAAGGAAGTTATCTCCATCGATTCACAGGCTTGCTCTCGGATTGGCGACAGAGCAGTTGGCTATTTCAGTGGTCGGAAGCAGTTGGTGCTGCTTTAATCAGCATTTTATTTTTGCTTGCTCCCTATATTTCTACCTCTCTCATCGGCTTACTGATGGTTGCCGTGGCGGGATACTGGGTCATTGATGCCCTCACCACAACTCAAAAAGCCATCATCACTCCCATTCACTTGCTGGTTTTTGTTTATTGGTGTGTGGCTACGGTGGCTACTGCCTTTTCTCCCGTTAAGTCTTCTGCCTTCAGTGGTTGGGTCAATTTAACTTTATATCTAGTTCTCTTTGCCTTGGCTGCTCAAATATTGCGATCGCCTAAACTGTTGA
>JBJOPG010000072.1:0-24144 GCA_046050865.1 Cyanobacteriota bacterium | reverse complement strand
AAGCTGTGGGCAGACTGGTAGGATCAATGTGTATTGTCACCACCAAAAAAGCGGACGGGCGCGGTGACGCGACGTTAGGAGCTAATCCTTTAGGACTTGTAAAGCCTTTGTCCCATGAGCGACCCGTTCAAGAAGATGAAGTATCGGGAGCAATGTTGGCTTCTGTGGCAGTGGCGAAAGATCGGGCGATCGAATCCCTCCTCTTTAAAGGTAATAGTTTTGTCCTCAACGTTTTGCCTGAAGGCAAACATATTCCTTTAATGAAGCATTTTCTCAAACCTTTTGCCCCTGGGGAAGACCGTTTTGCTGATGTGGCAATTTCTGAGGGTAGTAATGGCTGTCCCATCTTGACGGATGCCTTAGCCTATGTAGAATGTCAGGTAGCGAATCGAATGGAGTGTGGTGACCATTGGTTGCTTTATGCGATCGCTCAACAGGGTAATGTACTCCAGCCTGATGGTGTTACAGCCATCCATCATCGTAAATCAGGAACTCATTATTAGATGGAATTAAATACAGAAATTAGAGGACAAGGATTGCCAATTCTCTGTCTACATGGTCATCCTGGCTCGATCTCTACCATGTCTGTATTTACCAATTATTTATCCCAGCAATATCAAACCATTACCCCCGATCTGCGGGGCTATGGCAAAAGTCATTACCGACAAAAGTTTGTGATGGAGGATCATCTGACAGATATCATGGCACTGTTAGACCAGCGACAGATAGAACAATGCCTGGTATTAGGTTGGTCTTTAGGGGGGATTATCGCCATGGAATTAGCTCTGGCACAGCCTCAAAGATTTAAGGGCATGATCTTGATTGCTACTGCTGCCCATCCCCTGAGCAGCCATCCCCGAGAAACTTGGCAAGATCTTCTGTTTACGGGCATCGCGGGGATAGTTAACTATCTGGCGCCAGCCTGGCAATGGAATATTGATACCTTCGGTAAACGATCGCTTTTCCGTTATCTAATTCAAAACCACAAACCCGAGGCTTATCACTATCTAGCCAAAGAAGCTGTTCCCGCTTATTTACAAACTTCCAAAGCAGCACAGAATGCTTTATTTACTGCCATTAGACAAGGCTATAACCGCTTGGAAGACTTACATCAGATTGAAATACCCTGTTTAATGTTATCAGGAGAATGCGATCGCCATATCATTCCCTACGCTAGTCAAAAAACCGCCGAACATCTTAGTAATTGCGAATATAAAAACTATCCTCAAGTAGCCCATCTTTTTCCCTGGGAAATTCCCGATCTGGTTTTAGCAGATATTCAAAAATGGTTGGATCGATATGCACCAACAAATTAATCCCATAGTGGACAGCAATGTTTTCGATGCTGCTAATGCGATCCGAAGGGTAGGCGGAGCCTAATCGCTTTTAAAAATAGCTAGATCACATAGAGAACTGCTTTTTTACCCAAAATATTTAATGCTCGCTTCATAGTTGCTAATTTGGTACCATGATGCGGATCGAGAATACGTCTTACTTCCTTTTGATCAACCTTAAGAACCTGAGCAAGTTGGACTTGATTTAGCTTGGATTCAGACATTGCCATAACTAAAGCTGCTTTCAATGCAGTTTGCATTGGCACGGTGACCAAATGTTCATTTTCTAAAGGCGCCGATGGTTTGGGGATATCCATACGGTCATCGATCCTAGCGGCGATCGCTTCTTCCAGACAATCACTAGCTTCACTCAGAGCAACTTCTAGGGAATCCCCTTGAGTGATTGCTTCAGGTAAATCACGAAAAGTAACTACATATCCACCATCATCAAAATTAATCGTCAGAGTAGCAGGAAAAGAAAAGCGATTTTGAGGAATATTATTTTTAGACTTCATCTTCTTTAATTCCCAACTGTTTCATCACCTTGATTTAGGACATTAATGTCCTAAATAGTCAGTTTCTAATAAATACTGAAGGAAGTTGCGATCGCTATTGAATAGTGCAGCATGGGAGAAATAACCAGTAAGTTAATCTAGGTAAAGAACGAGAAAACTTTTTGTCAAAGAATCTGAACGATGACACAAACCCTAAAAAGATTAACATGGTTCAACCAAATTAATGTGTATCTAATATCTACCTCTAAGGGGCTAGTTTTGATCGACAGTGCTGCGCCAGGAATGTTTGGCTGGCTAGTAAAATCCTTGCATAAGGTTGGAATTGCACCCGATCGATTAGCAGGTGTCGTGGTTACTCATTTTCATATAGATCATGTAGGTACAGCAATAGCTTTACAAAGACGTGGAGTTCCAGTTTATGCCCTAGCAGAAGAAGTCCCAATTCTCATGGGTGATGCACCACATCCAGGATATTGTAACGGTCACACCGTTGGAAAAATTATGATGGCTGCCGAAAAGCTTGTGTTTGGCACTCCATCATTTTTAGGGGTTAGATCCCTTGAAGCTGGTCAAAAACTCTTTGATACAACCTGGCGTGTCGTTGCTGCACCAGGACACACACCAGGAAGTTTAGCTCTATTCAATGAAGACACAGGAGATCTTCTATCAGGAGATACCTTATTAAGTGATTTCTGTTATCCAAGAGCAAATCTTTCAGTTTTTACAGCAGATTATCAGGGGTTGGTGGAGAGTGCTTTAAATCTCATGGCATTAGAACCGAAATATATTCATCCTGGGCATGGAAAACCACTACCGTTGTCAGCTTATGCCAAAGCGCAGGAGAGATTAATCAGTAAATTAAAAAAGTAGCAAAGAAAGAATATCACAAACAGCAAGATCAATGGAGGAAAATTCCGATGTCAACTCAAACATCAGCGATCGCCCAACGCTTTGTGACAGTTTATGGGCAGAACTTGCGTTATTTGGCAGCAGGGGATGCAAATAGACCCACAATCGTCATCTTACATGGTCTTATCAGCGAGGCATCAGATTGGTTGCCGAATATCAAGGTATTATCACAACAATTTCACGTTATCGCCCTCGATTTACCTGGTTGCGGTCATTCAGATAAACCATCCATCAATTATCGTATCGGCACTTTCGTAGATTATCTTCATGGCTTTCTGCAAACCCTTGATTGCGATTGCTTTTCCTTAATCGGTCACTCTTTAGGAGCGTTAATTGCCATAAATTTTGCCTTAACTTATCCCAATCAAGTAGACAAGTTGGTAAATGTGAGCGGTGGTTTTGGTTATGCTCTTCCAGATGCCGATCCTCAAATGCTTGGTTTTACTCCTGGTTCATTAAAACTGCTCAATCCATCGACTCAGGCACAAGTGCGTCAACTTCTCGTGCTGGCTTTATATGACCAAGAAATTGCCCAGGCAGAGGAAACTGTCGATTATGTATTTACAGTTGCCAGTAACTCTGGTTATGTCAACGAACGAATAGTTGAATTGTTTAAGCAGGGTGAAGATACTCTTGATGGCAAACTATCGACACTCAATCATCCCACGCTTATCTTGTGGGGACGACAGGATCAACTGACTCCAGTGAGTTTGGGCGAGCGTTTTCAAGCTGAATTACCTAATTCTCAATTAATTGTATTTGAAGAGTGCGCTCATAATCCCTATGCTGAACAGTTTGAAAAATTTAATAAAAAAGTGCTGCGGTTTCTAGGTGAATAACTAATGACTTTTTACTTTTTAAAACTTTCTCTTGATTTAACCTAGAGCGATCGTGATAAAACAATAAGGTTCTCCATTGATTAAAAAGCGTGACCTATCGCCATGACTAATCTTGACTACAGTGCCATAGCTGAACTTTCCTTATCAGGAGAATTAATTGATCGCCCTACCGCTAAAAGCATCTTGAATGCCCCTGATGTGGTGTTGCTAGAACAGTTGTCCGCAGCTTACAAGGTGCGTCATCATTATTGGTCAAATCGTGTCAGGCTTCATTTCTTGCTCAATGCTCAAAGTGGATTATGCCCAGAAGATTGTAACTATTGTTCTCAGTCCAAGATTTCCTCTGCCGAGATTGAGAAATATCCCCTCATTGCTCAGTCCAAGATTCTCCAAGCAGCAGATCGCGCAGCTAGTTTACAGGCTGGTACTTTCTGTATGGCTATTTCAGGGCGATCGCCTTCGGAGTCTGTATTTAATAGTGTTTTAGAGGCATTTACAGCGGTTAAGAGTAAGCATGATTTAAAAATCTGTGCCTGTTTGGGTTTATTAAGTGAAGAACAAACCCAGCGTTTAGCAGCAGTGGGAGTTGATCGGGTAAATCACAACTTAAATACCTCGGAAAATTATCACGAGAATATCTGTAGTACCCATACATTTAGCGATCGCGTAGCAACGATCAAAAATGTCCAGAAAGCAGGGATTACTACCTGTTCAGGCGGTATCTTAGGCATGAATGAAAGGGATGAAGATATTATTGACTTGGCTTATTCTTTACGGGAATTGGACGTTACTAGTGTGCCCATCAACTTTCTGATTCCCATTGAAGGCACTCCCTTATCTGAAGTTAATCAACTGAATCCCCGCCGTTGTCTCAGGATTTTGAATCTATTTCGCTTTATTTTACCTAAGCAAGAAATTAGAATTGCGGGAGGTAGAGAAGTCCATTTGCGATCGCTCCAGGTAATGGGATTATATCCTGCTAATTCAATCTTTGTCGGCGATTATCTGACTACCATAGGACAATCTGTTAGTAAAGATTTGGAGATGATCCGCGATGCAGGATTTGTCTTGGAAAATCCTGATGGTTCAGTGCTAGAACAAGCAGATAAAATAGACTTAAACGTCGAGTTTAAACAGTCGGCTTTATCCTAAGATTTAGTTTGACCATGACCGAATCAGCATATATCTTTACCAATACCTCCTTTGAGTCTGAGTTAGCCAGATTACAGATCCTAGAAAAGGTATCTGATCCTGCGAGTCAGCGGCGAATTTTGGCGACAGGCATAACTACGGGTTGGCAATGTCTCGAAATTGGTGCAGGAGCGAGATCGATGATGCGCTGGATGGCATCAATAGTAGGCGCAGCGAGCAAAGTTACGGCGGTGGATCTCGATACTCGTTTCATCAAAGATACTCATTTACCAAATGTCGAGGTAATCGAGGCTGATATTAATCAAGTTGCTTTGCCTAACTTGTTCAACTTGATTCATCTGCGTAATGTCTTAATCCATCTAAAAGATACCGCCATTTTAACCAAGCTACTAAAGCTGCTTAAGCCTCAAGGTTGGCTGGTGATCGAAGAACCAGATTTTTCCGCTGCTAGATTTATCTCGGGAACTCCAGCCCAGCAACAAGCAGTAGAGAGGTTGCATCAAGCTATTTGTCAGGTGTTTACCAATCAAGGAAAAGATTATGCCCTGGGAATTAAGCTTCCGTCGATGCTACAGCAATTGGGCTTACAGCAGATACAGGTGGAAAACGATGTTCCCATAGTTGCGGGAAATTCAGATATTGCTAGGCTGATGAAACTTTCAGCGCAGCAACTGACAGAAAAATATCTTGCCACAGGCAAGGTAAGTGCCTTAGATATTCAAACCTACTGTGAGTTTGCCGAAAGTCCAACTGCTTGGGGTATTTATTTGGCAACAGTCGGCGTTCTGGCTCAAAAGTTAGAAAGTATCGTTAATTTATCATAGCTGTTTGTCACAATAAGTCGCCAATGATGAAAAATAGATAGTATATTAAAGCGGAATAGGATTGGTAAGTCTTTTAGTGTCTCAAGCAACTAGCTGTAAACAAACGCTGAATATCTGTAGATTATTGATCGAAGACAAGCGGTTTCGTCGCTTAAGTGGTCAAGCACTTTGCTTAGCGGTTTTTGCTCTTTTGTGGTGGCTGAATTGGAAGCTGTTTTTGGCTACCAGCGTCGGCATTGGTGGGATGTCAGCCTGCTATCTTGCTCAAAATTCTCACTGGCAGAGCTATTGTCGGCAATGGCGTAAATTCTTTGTTGGCTCGAATCGTCAGCTAACTTTAGCCGTCGGTACTGGAGCCTCAGGGGCTTTTTGTACTTACCTAGCTGCTTCAATTTGGGCGGACACAGATAATCAATGGTTAGCCACAGGTAGCATTCTTCAGGGTTTTTTCACTCTGACTACTCTGTTTGTTTTACTCTGGTCTTTACGCGGTAAAAAAGCCAATTCCCTAGAAGTTAAATTAGACCAGTTGCTGATTGACTTGAGCGATCGCGATCGCCTTAAGCGTTTAATAGCCATTAGACAGTTAACTCGACTATTAATTAGCCAACGTTTAGCCGCCGAACATTACCAACAGTCCATTGAATATTATCGCCTGATGCTATCTGAGCCTCAACCAGCAGTTATTAAGGATGCTTTGTTAGAGAGTCTCAAACTTTTGGGTGCAGAAAAAACAGAAAAAATTTTACGGCAGCCTACTACTCTAGCCAAAATTCCTCTTCAGCTGCAACGCTCTCGCAAGCCAGTATTAGATATAGATAACTAATAACTTCTAAAAGTTTTTTAGCTGTTTTTTAGCTCTAGACTTTTTTAGACGTATTTTTTAGACATAGATAATAGTCATTAGTTTTGATCATTTATATAGGTTAGATCTGGCATTTTCCGCTGCTGAAAATCTGCTGAGAATGTGCCGAAAATATATAGTCAGTTTCGAGATCATGATATGATTTGCAGAATATTAATTTAGTAACTACTAATTAGCTACAGATGTTCTCCAAAATCTCAAACAAGACATTGACCTTAGAGGTTTTGTCTGTTATCTTGCTTGGAGAGATTTTTTTCCTGATGATCATCAATATACAAATATAGATATTTAGTATGAATGGAATAGTCAAGCCATTAGTTTTAAGTCCTGTTAGACATATATATAAATTATTAACCGAACCTGACTATTTAAACTATAACAAGCTATATTCTCAACTTAATCATCGGGAAAGATATCAAGAATGTAATGTAAAACTTAATCAGTGGGATTTTCTGATTCCTGATGCGGCTTCTTTCTTATCTGCATATAAAGAAATTTTTCTCGAGAAAATATATAAATTCAAAGCACACCATGCTCAACCAAAAATATTAGATTTGGGAGCAAATATTGGTCTGAGTATTATCTTCTTCAAAGAGCTGTATCCGGAGGCAACTATAGTAGCCTTGGAGGCAGATCCCAAAATCTTTAGCTACCTACAAAGTAATATCCACAATAATAACTATGCCAATGTGGAACTGATTAATAAGGCAGTTTGGTATGAAAATTCTTGGCTCAGTTTTGCCTCGGAAGGAGCAGATGGGGGGCAGATTGATAGTAATTCTCATTACCAAGATACGGTAAAAGTTGAAGCGGTTGATATTGCTGAGTTGTTAGCCCAACAGCATTTTGATTTTATTAAAATGGATATTGAAGGAGCCGAAGATCTAGTTCTGCCTCGCTGCAAAGGTCTGCTAGATCCAGTTCAGCACCTGTTTATTGAATATCATTCTAAAGTTGGACAGAAGCAAAACTTAAATGAGATTATCAATTTTCTGTCTCAAGAGGGATTTCGACTATATATGGAAAATCCTTTTGAAAAACCAACTCCTTTTCTTGGTTTAGATTCCTATGCAGGATTTGATTTTCAACTCAATATTTATGCCTGGAAAGAAGAGAGTCATCTTCTTTAATCCTCGCCAGTCTAGTAGATCGTCAAGTTTGAATTGATGGGTTGAGATTAGGTAGTAGGTAGTAGGTGGTAGGTAGAAAACTCGTTACCCATTAATACAAAATAAATTTGACAATCTACTAGTTTTTAGATGGCTTGGGGGGGATGATTAATGGAACTCGATAATTACTCTAAATAAGTACCTAAACAAAATCAATTACACACTAGACTTGCTTTTCCCCCTTTCCCTTTTTCCTTTTCCCGCTATTTTCGGTATAGTTATAAGTATTATTAAGTTTAATTAAGCAAGAACAACATGAGTATTAGATCTTCACTTGAGCCGATCGCTAATTGGTTTAGTAGCCTAGGAACTCCAGAGCCGATAGTTCATTGGGGACATCCTTTGATGATGGGGATTGTGGTCTTTGTTATGGGTAGTGCTGTAGCCTTGGCGGGATGGCGAGGTAGGACTTTGGTAACGACAAATATGGAAGCGGCCGTTAAAAATAAAGCCGATCATCGCAAAATTGCCCCATTAATGTATGTCTTTTTGCTTTCTGGCTATACAGGTGGGGTGTTGTCTTTAGTGATGCAGGGAGAGCCTATTTTAGAAAGCCCTCACTTTTTGACGGGGACAGTGGTGATCTCACTGTTAACCATTAATGCCGTCCTTGCGGCTACAGGTTTTATCGGGAATCAAGCAACAGCGAGGACGGTTCATGCTTATGTGGGGAGTACCGCTTTACTGATTCTTGTTGCTCACGCAGTCTTGGGTTTAAAACTTGGTCTATCGATTTAAGGATAACTGAAAGGATAACTAACTGCTCAGGAGGCGATCGCCACGGGTTTACCAGTAATATAGCCCTGAGCATAGTCAATGCTAATGCGACCGATGTGTTCGAGAATCTGATCAGTTTCCACAAACTCGGCAATAGTTTTAATGCCCATCAGGTGCGCAACCTCATTAATGGAGGTCACAATCGCTCGATCATATTCCTCGTTAGGAATGCCCCGTACCAAGCTACCGTCAATCTTAAGATAGTCAATGGGTAAATTTTTGAGATAAGAAAAAGAAGACAGCCCACTGCCAAAATCGTCTAGGGCAAACTTGACTCCTAATTCTTTCATCGTCATCATAAATTTATGTGCATGGTTCATCTGAGCGATCGCGGCGGTTTCGGTAATTTCAAAACAGAGACAGTCCCCAGGGACTTGGGATTTTTTAATCAGGTCAATAGCAAAGTTGGTGAAACGCTCATCATTAATACTTGCCCCCGATAGATTGATGGAAACCAAATCTCTTTGAGCAGCAAAGAATTGTTGATAGGATTTAAGACTGGCTTCCAAGACCCAACGATCAACGATGGTGATCACTCCATAACGTTCCGCTACGGGAATAAATTCTTCGGGAGCGATCAAATTTCCTGAGGTATCTTTGAGACGAAGCAACAATTCATAGTGGTTACGTTGTTCCTTTTGGTTCCTGATGGGCTTAATTAACTGTTTTACTAAGTAGAAACGTTTTTCCTTAATTGCTTGGGAAACATTTGCCACATGACTCATTTGAGTCTGCTGGAGGTCAAGTTCTTGGTCATGGTTTTCCACAATATAAACTCGTCCTCGACCCAGATTCTTGGCTTGATAACAGGCTAAATCCGCTCGACTCAACAGTTCCGTAGCATCCGTGGCATCCTGACCAATTCCCACCATGCCCACACTTACCCCGACGTCAAATTCGACGGTTTTCCATTGCAGACGATAGTTATTAATAGCTCGAATCAGTTGTTCACAGACTAGCTCCGCTTCTGTGATGGAACATCCTTCCAATAGCAAACCAAACTCGTCTCCTCCCAATCGACCTAGAGTATCTTCCTTGCGAATCATCCCTTTTAAAAGTTGGGCTAATTCCGCTAAAAGGCGATCGCCTACTAAATGACCGGCGGTATCATTGACAATTTTGAAGCGGTCTAGATCCAAATAACAAAGTACTGATTCGGTATGGTATTTTTGAGCTTTTTGGACTGAATATTCCAATTTTTGGTTAAATTCACGGCGATTGATTAATCCTGTCAGGTCATCATAGGCAGCTTGATAAGCAATTTGTTGGTAAAGGTTTTGTTCGGCGGTAATTTCCTGCTTAACTCCCCGATAACCCAAAAAGTTATGTTGCTCGTCAAATAAGGGATTACCATTAATTTTAAAGATGCGGATACCTTGATCCCGATCTTTGAGGCTAAAGGTGAAATTCTTCAAGGGTTGCCTAGTTTTAGTAATGCGCTTAAACAATTCCCAATCCACATCTAAGCGAGAATTATTTTGATGTAGCTGTGGTGGATAATGACCCTTCATCGCCGAGGGGTCTAAACCACAGAGATCCTCCGTACTGCCTGAGATATAAGAATACTTTAAGTGTTTGTCTAGCTCCCAAAAAACATTAGCTCCTGCCTCTGCCAGATCTTTATATCTTTGTTCATTTTCCTGGAGAATTTCGTTAGCCAATTCTCGCTTACGCGCCCTTCTCAGGAGGAGAATAATTGCCAAGAAACTGGAGCAGAGAATAAAACCCACCGCCAAAATCCACGGTCGATACTTAACGTAAAGCGGTTTTTCGATATAAAGCAACTCACTATCTGGGGGCAATAGTTCGAGTTTAATATTGTGTTTTAATAACCGCCGATAATCAAAGATCCAGCGGTTTTTACCAGTAAAAAAAGGACCTACTTGATCAGGTTTTGTCCCCTGCAAAATTTTATGGGCTAGCTCAACTCCTTGTCGCAAATGGTAGTCAATATCAAATATTTTGCCTCCCACCACACCATTTCCCAGGCGAGCCTCATTATCGGTATAGATGGGATTAGGAATTAGTTTACTCAGGATTTGAGCATCTAAACCAGGGTCAATTAGGCTTTTTTGCTCCTGATTCTCATAGAGCTGACCTAACATAATGATGGGGACGCTGGGAGGGTAAATACTTAGTTCAATCTTCGCAGTTTCGGGGGTTAAGTCATTAACCACTTCAATATTTAAAGCTTCACGAGAACTATTTTGGATCGTGGCAATTTTCTCCAAATTAGCCTCCCCGCTGGAGGAAGTATCATTAATAATTACGACCGTGTTTGCCCAGGTTTCTCGAGCTGCTTCTAAAGCAGTTTCTACAATAGAGCGGTCTTCTACCACTCCAGTTAGCCAAGGAGTATCCAGCATTTTTTGACTTAATTCTTCAATGCCTAAAAACACGACTGGAAGTTTGGGAAAAAGTTGCTGATGCTGCCGGAGAATAAATTCCAAACTAGGTTCTTCCACCACTATCAGTAAATCCAGATCGATTCGCCGATATTTACTTTTAAGATATGCCGCAAATTTTTGTTCATCTTGAGGGGGTAGCAACCTGGGACTATCGAGAAATTCATTATATATCTGACTCTGGGATTCGATCTCAGCAAACCCCTGTTCAATCCCTAACTGATTCTGTTTAGTGGAATCCAGTTCAGCATCGTAACCATGGATTACCAGAATATTTTCTTCGGCACTAACTTTCAGACTGCTAAAACTAAAGCCTAGCAAACTACAAGTCACTATTAATAAGCTCGACCTGCTCACACAAGAACTTAGCAACGATATTACGCCCATCAGCAATCCATTTGTATGATGTGTCATCGATAAATTAGCTCATGGTAGTTTCTTAAAAGTAAGGAAATACCTTGGAGTATTCCAGCAAAGCTAAACTAACATTAAAGATAAACTGTCGCTCTTGCAGAAAATCTTAACTTTTTAATTTCTTTTGCTCAAGGAAAGTCGTGCCTAACTTTCCCTGTTATACAATATTTTTGGGAATTCGTTTTTTAGAATTTACTGTGTTCCGCGATCGCAGTGGTGAGTTTATCAATCACTTCCTCGATCGCCATCGCCCCTAACTCCCCTGAAGCACGGGTACGGATACTCAAAGTGTTGTCCGCTACTTCTTGATCCCCCACTACAGACATGACGGGAATTTTTTGCTTTTCGGCATTCCGCACCATTTTACCCAGGCGATCGCCATTAGTATCGGCTTCGGCACGAATTCCTGCCCCTCGCATTTTGGCTGCCACTTCTTTGACATATTCATAATGATCGGGTCGCACAGGTAACAAACGTACTTGAACAGGGGCCAACCAAAGAGGGAAGTCTCCTGCATATTCTTCAATCAGGATGCCAATTAGCCTTTCTAAAGAGCCAAAGGGGGCACGATGAATCATAATCGGACGTTTCCGAGAACCATCTTCCGCGACATATTCTAATTCAAAACGTTCAGGCAAATTATAATCCACCTGAACTGTTCCTAATTGCCATTCTCGACCCAAAGCGTCTTCAAAAATAAAGTCTAGTTTCGGGCCATAAAACGCTGCTTCCCCAATTCCTTCAAAATGGTTCATGTCCATTTTTTCCACTGCCCGACGGATCGCATTCTGGGCTTTATCCCAAGCATCATCAGAACCAATATATTTATCCGACTCTGGATCGCGGAAGCTAAGGCGAGCTTTGAAATTTTTCAGTTGCAAACTCTTGAAGACAGCTAAAATAAGCTCCACCACCTTCAAAAATTCATCATCTAGCTGTTCAGGGGTAACAAATAGGTGAGAATCATCCACGGTAAAGCCCCGCACTCTAGTCAAACCACCAAGTTCTCCAGACTGTTCGTAGCGGTATACGGTGCCAAACTCAGCATAGCGTATTGGTAACTCTCGATAAGACCTTAGTTCACTTTGGTAGATTTGAATATGAAAGGGACAGTTCATTGGCTTGAGGACAAAACCCTGTTCCGCTGCCGCTGCCACCTCACTTTCCGCCATCATGGGAAACATGTCTTCTTTGTAGTTTTGCCAGTGTCCCGAAATTTTAAACAGATCGACTTTTGCTAAATGAGGGGTTACGACGGGAAGATAGCCCCGCTTGGTCTGCTCCTGCTTCAGATAATCTTCTAGTTGCGATCGCAAAATAGTTCCTTTAGGAGTCCAAAGCGGCAGTCCAGAACCCACCGCATCAGCAAAGATAAATAGTCCTAGCTCTTTCCCTAATTTACGATGGTCACGCTTTAAGGCTTCTTCCTTACGGCGATGATACTCCTCCAATTGTTCGGGAGTTTCCCAAGCAGTACCGTAAATTCGCTGTAGTTGCGCCTTAGTTTCGTCCCCCCGCCAGTATGCTCCGGCAACACTTTCTAGGGCGATCGCTTTGGGGTCTATTTCTTCGGTATTGGCAACATGAGGGCCCGCACACAAATCCCACCACTGTTCTCCCAGGTGATAAATCGTAATCGGTTCTTGGATACTATCGAGAATCTCTAGTTTATAGGGTTCATTTTGGGCTGTAATCCTCGCCCTTGCATCTTCTCGACTCACCTCCTCCCGAACCACCGGCAGCTTGCGGTTAATAATCTTGATCATCTCTTTGCGAATCTGCTTCAAATCCTTATCGGTAAAAGGATCGGGGCTATCAAAATCATAGTAAAAACCAGTTTCTGTCCAGGGGCCAATGGTCACCTGTGCCTTGGGGAACAACTTCTGTACCGCCATTGCCATGATATGAGATGTAGTATGGCGAATTTTCTGTAACGATTCCGATTCACTAGTGCGGAGTAATTTGATGGGTTGTTGTACTGGTTCTACTTCGGGCATCGGTTGTTTTTAAGGACGCAAATGATACCGTTTTATTTTAGATCGGGATTGACCCGGGGATACGAAGATTGCTGTCTAATCAATATGAATCAATAAATGAATCAACAAAAAAATATTTATATTAAATTTTGTAAAAAACGCTAAGATAAATGTTGGGATAACAAACAAGTTTATAAATAATAAAAATAATCCGAATCCTAATGTCTATCGAACAACCCACCGAGAAGGAGCTACTAAAAACGGTTTTAGAGCCGCTACTAGAGGATTTTCAATATTGGTTTGGGCGATCGCGGACTTTATTAGAGTCGGAACAGATGTTCTTCTTCACAGCTCAAGAGCAAGGCGAATTATTAGCCAGAATTGTTCATAGCCAGCAAGAAGTTCAGACGGTACAAATGCTATTTAGAGCAACAGACGGATTAGCTGGGATAGACTCGAAAATGCTGATTCCTTGGCATCAGCTAGTGGCTGAATGTTGGGATGTTGCCCGAAGATTGCGGGAAAATAAGCAACCACCCCATTGATTGAGATATTGATTTAAGTTCTGTTGCAAAATCTTAAACAAGCTAAAACACAAGCTAAAACAACAGTAGAGATACCCAAATCATTTCCCTTACCGATTGTTGTTGTGAATTTATGAGGAAAAATAAACTATATGTTACATTTAATTTACATTTTAGCCTTCACGGTAATTGCTCTTTTAGCAGTTAGTAATTTGATTCGGAGTTTAGTCACCTTAAGCGCCGAAAGTCAAAAGTTTTATCCTCCTCAATACAATGCTTCTAGCCAAGGATCTTCCTCAAGGCAAAGAGTTCATCCTGAATTACTGGATGACCAGGGTAAAATGATTGAGGAACCACTGCTAATGATGCGTTCTGTCTCAGTAGATGATGCGCGATCGCGTTTGAATGCTTTATACGATGCTTCTCCTAGTAAAACTATCGAGCCTGAAGAATAATTAGTAAATCTTGTCTGTTCACTAGACTGTCTGAAGCGTAATTAATTTTCATTCTCAAATTAGACCATGTTGAATTACAGGTTAGTGGTGAGCCTTGTTTTTCTCAGCAAAAATTTCATGACGGTTTCTTCTCTGGTAATAATATCAGTTTGCCCTTCCATACCCAATTGAATGGCACATTGGTTGTTCTCCTTACCTAAAGAACTATTATCAGGGGTAATTGCCACCTCGTAGAAAGCTGCACCCGTTTGTTGACTAGGAGCATTAGCGGTAGAAGACGTATTGGAATTATCTGGTTGAGGTTTGATCTGAGTTGAAAGTATTTACTATCCATCATTAAACATTGATATTTCTTGATTGGGTAGACAGCAATACTGATTTATTCCTACTGAAAAAGTCTAATCAATATGAGCTAATATATTTAAATCCTGTTCGTCTAACGTTGCGCTTATTCCGTTACGAATCAACGCTGAAAAATTCTCATCAGGAACCATGATACACAAAGCATAAGTAGTAGAGCAAAATGCGTAGCATAGCCGTAGGCATCGCTATGTAATTAATTTTGCATAAGTACTTATGTCTTTTGAAAATCAAGCAGCGATCGCTATTTATGCCAATCAATAATTCTCCTGTTGGGCAAGAAGTCTACTCTAGACTAATCGAGTCAAATCTAAAATAAAAATCGTCCTGGGAGTGGTTTCCTGGGGAATGACTGTAACGTGACTAGCAATTTCGAGAGTATCGGCACGACGATAGGCTTCGGGCAATTGACGAATCTGCTCTAAGGGCACATCCAGCAGAGTTGGAGCTTGGGAAACAGCAATACCAAGAGATTCCCCAGTCAGATTGCGACTGATGATAAAGTAGCCTGAAAATTCTGAAGATGTTGTGGTCGGAAGAGAAGAGCCAAACAATTTTTGATGAAGATCGACGATCGCAATTTCTTGTTCTGGGAGATGAGTTAAATTAACATGACTCAAGCCGCTACCATGAACCTCACTTTGTTTCACAATCTTTTGCACCTGAAGAATTGGCAAAGCTAAGGTGAGTTTACCAATTTCAAAGACTAACAGCTTGATTAAAGTCTGGTTTTGAACGGATATATCTAAACCAGAATCGGCGATCGCATTACTCATAATTTACTAGAGGGAAAAGGGGAAAGGGAAAAGGGAAAAGGGATTAAAGAATTAATCTTTTATTCAGGCAAGAGGCTTAATATATTGCTCAATTTCTGAGATAAATTGCTCCTCAACATAGGGTTTGGTGAAAAAGCCCACTGCCCCTAAACTTTCTGCTAAAGTTCGATGTTTTTCGCTGCTGCGAGAAGTGAGCATCACTACCGGTATTTTGCTTAACTGGGTTTCTTGACGGCGGAGGGTGAGAAATTCAAAGCCGTTGAGGTTGGGCATTTCAATGTCACAAATCACCAAATCAGTATTTATGTTGTTGCGGAGTTGCTCTAGACCTTCCATCCCATCTCGACCCTGTAATACTCGATAACCTTTTCGTTCGAGGCTTAAAGCGAGAGTTCTTCTTAGGGCAGAGGAGTCATCGATGATTAAAATAGTTTTAGTGGCGATCGCCATTTGGTTGGGCTGCGATGTTTGATTTTGATTTTGATGTGGTGCAGTTTGGCTAGGATTTCCTAAGATTTTTTTGATTTCTTGGATAAAGTCTTGTTCTACATAGGGTTTGGTGAAATAACCGTTCGCTCCAAGTTGTTTGGCTAAATTGCGGTGCTTGTCTCCACTACGAGAAGTCAACATAAAGGTGGGAACCTTCGTCAAAGCTGAATCGCGACGACGCATTCCCAAAAACTCAAAGCCGTTCATCACGGGCATTTCTACGTCACAGATAATTAAATCGAGGTCAGGATGCTGTTTAAAGCCGTCAAGTGCTTCTTTACCATCTTTTTTCTGGATCACTCGATAACCCTCTTTCTCTAGAGTTAAAGCCATAGTACGTCTGAGAGCTGTGGAATCATCCACAATCATGATAGTTTTGAGGGCGGTGAGGCGTTTGGCGGTCGCCACTTTCTTGACCATTGCCTGTTCTATCGGGTCTAGCTGGTCTGATGCCGATGATTCAGGTGGTAATTCTACTTCTGGGTTATAGTTCTCTATTGCCATTGACTTTGTCATTGACTGAGGTTCTTCACCTAAGATCATGCCGATCAAAGCCGCACCATCGAAGGCGGGAATGAGACTACCATCGCTGAGAATTGTACAGCCATAACTATAAGTCGGAGGAGCGATCGCCTTCCCATAGGGTTTAATGACCAATTCTTGCTCGCTCAACAGCCTGCTAACTTCAAGGGCAAACAGTTGTTGTCCCCGTCGCAACAATAACAATGGTGCCGCCCAATCTTCAGGAGGAGCGATGGTTTTAAAGGCTTTACTGGTAAAGTCAGTATCGGGAATCGGACAGTTATAGGATAAGACTTCCGATAAGACATAAATGGGAATTAGCTTACCTTTGAAGGATAAAAAGTTTTGTCCGTTAGCTAGCTTGATTTGATCGGCGGTGGGAATAATAATCTCTTCAATGCTGTCGGCAGGAATTGCAAAGTTGGTGGAACCCAAAGAGCAGACTAACAGTTTGGCAATAGTTAGGGTTAAGGGGAGGCGCAAAGTGAAGATCGAACCCTTGCCAGGAGTGGAAGTTACGCTAATTTTCCCCTTGAGAGTTTCCACTTGCGATCGCACAATATTCATCCCCACACCACGACCAGAAATTTCACTAACCTGACTAGCGGTGGAAAATCCTGGTTCAAAAATCAACTCAAAAAGTCTTTCTGGAGATGCTGCGGCAGCTTGTTCGGGGGAAATAAGACCTCGTTCAATACCTTTCTGGGCAATTTTTGCCAAGTCCAAACCCTGACCGTCATCCTTGACTTCAATTACGGTTTGATTACCCTGATAGTAAGCCTGAATTTCAATTGACCCTGTGGCTGGTTTCCCCTGTTGGGTTCTGGTTTGGGAGTCTTCAATACCATGGTCAAAACCATTGCGTAACAAGTGTAGTAGAGGATCTGCTAGTTTTTCTAAAACCGCCTTGTCCACTAGTACTCCAGTGCCTTGTAATTTAAGTTCTACAGGTTTTTGGTATTTACTTGAGAGGTCTCTTAGGGTGCGGGGAAAACGCTGCAAAATCTGGTCTAGGGGTAACATTCTGACCCACATCAACTCATCCCGAATTTGTCCCAACATCTGACGTTGACTATCGATGGTGCGATCCGACTGTTGAGCAAAAATAGTAATATCTTCCACGCTTTCCTCCAGCTGCATCATTTCTTCTAACACTTCTTGTAATGAAGAGTGGAGTAAGCTATAGCTATCCAGTTCTAAAGTATCAAACTCCGCCTCAGCCAATTTATTGTTAGGGATTTGAAGTTCTGGGACAGCGGTGAGGAGAAAATCACGCGATCGAGAAGGGTTACCGGAGGGAAATCCCGCTTCCAACAACATTTGGTCAGATATTTCCCGTAGTTGTTTGGTAACTCCTCGCAAACGCCAGAATTTTTGTTCTAATTCAGCCACATTTTCCTGTAACTGTTCATTTTGGAGAGCCAAACTGTTGCGGTTAATGGTTAATTCCCCCACCAGATTATTCATCCGCTCCAGGCGATCTAAATCCACCCGCACAGAGAGTTTAGCAGTAGTATTTTTGTTGGCAATATTTTTATTAGCAGTTTTTCTAGAAGTGGTCTTAAATTTAGGCGGCGACGTAGCTGCGGCGATGGGTAACAGGGAATCCTCGTGAGCCTGGGGAAGATTCTCAAAAATATTGGTAATGGATTCTACTGCTGCGGTTATTGGCAGCTGAATTGATTGATCTGCCCTTTGTTCCACTGTTTGCTCTACGGACAAAGAAAGCTCAGGGGGTGCTTCTATGATTTCTTGCTCAAGGGGATCGTCATTTGTGGTATTGATGGTTGGATTAATGGTCGGATTAATCGCCTGATTGATGAACTCAGCTTCTGTCAATGATTCTGTCACTGATTCATCAGCTACTATGTTTTCCCCAAGCAGGTCAAACATCTCATTGCTTGCTGTTTCAAAGTTTGCTGTTTCAGACTCTGGCTCTATCTCGATAGCATAGGAATTCTCAGGAATAGTACCAAAAACATCTTCGATGGACGATTCATCAGAGGGAATAGCAGACCAGAGATTGTCAGAGTCGGTGGGGATTGACCCGAAAGCAAAAACATCTTCGATGGACGACTGATCAGGGGGAATGGCAGACCAGAGGTTATCAGAGTCGGTGGGGATTTCGGCGATTTCCCTCCGGGAACGCTCCGCGATCGCAAAAATATCTTCTGTTATAGGGTCAACTGTCTGCTCAATAGTTTCAGAGGCTGCAACTACTTCTACTTCTAATCCACCATGGGCTGTTTCAGACGCTCCAGCGGATTCCTCAGGAATAGTGCCAAAGATATCTTCCACAGACGACTGATGGTCGGAATATTGGTCAGAAATAGTAGACCAGAGATGATCAGCCTCGGTGGGGATTGCCCCGAAAGCAAAAACATCCTCCGTTACGGTATCAAATGTTGTATCAAGAGCTTCAGGGATTGCCACTTCATCTTCATCATCGGCAATATCCTCCGCTAACAGAGCAAACATCTGGTTGATGGCATCATCGCCTGAAGATTCATCTGAAGATTCATGGTGGGAAAATTCTGGGGAGACTGTTTCCGCCAGATTACCTTGCGCCAATTCAATTAAAGCTAGAGAAACGGTGCCGCCCCGTTCGCGATCGCCGGCTAAAACCTGTTCTGTAGCTAAAGTACAGTCAGTAATGGTCAGTTTGACAATAGCTAAGGCATTTTGCGGATTTGCTTCTAATGCTGCTTGGGTAGTTTGGACAATATCGCTAAATCCTGAAAGGTTAAATAGCTCGGCAAAACCCGCAAACATTTCCAGAGTTCCTGCCAATTCTGCGGCAGGATCATAATCCCCAGGGTGAAGCATCACCGTCTGCAAATGAGCGATCGCCTGCATTACGTCTACTTCAAAAATAGAAGCAACAATATCTACCCCTAACTCAGTAGAGCTAGGAATGTAGTTGTCAGCGTTTTTTAAGGCTTCAGCTAAACGAATTTCTAAAGCGGCAAAAACTGGTTCGGCGTTAAGTAAAGCTGCTTCCTCGTCAAAGGAACCAGCAGCAACTTGTTCCAGTAAGGGATGAGATAAACAATCATATCCTTGAAGCAATAAACCTTCTAATTCCTCATCAACATCAACTTCATCACTATAAAGAGCTTTAAAAAAATCTTCTAAACGATGAGCCAACAAACCGATGGCACTCAGCTCGACGCTAGCAGCCCCCCCTTTGATGGAGTGAGCCGCCCGCATTAATTCATGTACCTTGGGAATACTGTGGTCTTGACGCAGGTCGAGTAGGCCTGTCTCTAGTACTTGCAAAAGTTCTTGAGCTTCTTCGATAAAGAATTGATATGCTTGATCGCGGATATCGGGGTTGAGTGACATGGTTTAGATCTGGTGAGCAATTGATGAACTAGAGCACAAAAAACTAGGCTTGAAATTAGGTTTAACTTAGGTTTTGAATTTTGCGATATTCGACTGGAGCTTTTCGGCGATCGCCGAAAGTTCTTGAATAGAATGAGATACTTGGGTTGCAGACTGGGAATTCTGCTGGGCGATCGCCGCCACCTCCACAATAGTTTGACTCACCTGAGCAGAAGTAGTGGACTGGTGTTGGGTAGCTTGGGTAATGGAGCTTACCAGCTTGCTAATTTCGCCACTGGTATGATGCACCTGGCTAAGACTCTGACGAGTTTGCTGCACTAGTTCATTCCCCGAAGCAATCTGTGCGGCACCCTGATGCATCGCTTGCACCACTTCAGTAGTTTCTAGTTGGATCTTACTAACCAGGGTTTCAATTTCTGCTGTTGCTTCTGCTGATTGAGTAGCCAGAGATCTTACTTCCTCAGCAATTACCGCAAAGCCTTTACCCTGTTCCCCTGCCCTTGCCGCTTCAATGGAGGCTTTGAGGGCTAAGAGATGAGTTTGTGCCGCGAAGCGACCAATGAGGTTTACCGCCTGAGAAATTGACTGGGAAGATTCACCCAATTTTTCGGCTTTAGAGGCAGTTTGGATTACAGTATGCTGCACCGCTTTAATTTCGGCAACAGTACGATTCATTGTTTGGTCTTCCCTGGCGATGGTGGTGGTTGCCTGATGGACAAATACTTCTGCCTGATGAGCCTGATGGGCGATCAATGCAATGGATGCTTCAAGTTCTTGTACCTGTCCCAGCATGCGCGTAATGGAATTGGCTTGAGTGATGGTGTCCTGAGCTAAGGACTGCACCGCCGTATCATTGGCGGAGGTATTAAACTGCACTTCTGTAGCTGCTTCTTTAGTTTGCTGGACTAATTTCTGGAGACTGGCGATCGTGGAATTATAGGCATCGGCAATGGTGCCAATTTCATCCTCCGTCACCCTAGCTCGCAGGGTCAAATCACCTTGAGACAGCTCATCCACTTCCTGCAACAGACTTAAGGCTCTGGCTTGCATGGCTTCCCTGGCTGACTTCTCGCGAATTTCCCCTAGTTTTTGCTGTTCTACAAGTTCTAAACGAGTAACTGCAAAAGCGATCTGGTTGGCAACTTGGCTTAAGAACTTAACTTCCTCATTCATCCAGGGCAAAAGACTGGTTGGTTGATGAACCATTAATAAGCCATGGAGCTGATTCTCAATGATTACCGGCACAATTAAGGAAGATTTTGCCCCCAGAGAGGCTAAATACTCTCGTTTGGTTGGGGTTAAATTGGTTTGGGTGAGGTCGTTAATTACTTCGATTTGAGACAAAGAGGATTGAACTTGATATTCGGCGAATAGTTCAGCATTCAAATGACTATTTTTAATGGCGGGATAACCTTGGGCGGCACATTCGGCTACTGCTATTGCTGATTGGGAATCAAATTGATAGTAAATAACTCTTGCTGCTTTAAAGGCAGCATAACTTCCTTGTACCACCGCCTCTAAAACTTCCAGGTAGTTCTGGGCACAGGCTGAACGGAGGGTAATATCTTTAATACTTTCTGACTGTTGAATCAGGATGCTTTGAACCTCGACAAAATCTGCTAGTTGAACTGCCATCTGATTGATATCCTGGGCAAACTGAGCAATTTCATCCGTCCCAGCAATTTCGAGTCGGGTCGTAAAGTTTCCTCGACTAATTTCCTGCACAGCATTAGCAGCCAGCAGAATTGGTCTTAGTAAGCGATTGGCTAGAACATAGGCGATCGCCCCTATGCCCACTGCACCCAAAACCGAACCTAGGGCAAACGCTAACCCAAGTTTTCTTTGGGGAGCATAGATTAGGGCTGTGTCTGTGGCCAAAATTGCCTGCCACTTAAGATCTGGTAGTCCTGCTACTGTTTGGGGGGGAGCATAGGTCAGTAACTGGGGAGAATTGGTTTTTCGATTGATCACAGTACTACTGGCTAAACCATCACTAGTCAGTAGTTTGTTTAGTTCCTCTGTATCTTCAAAGATATTTTGGGGGGTAATTGCTCGGTATTGATCGGACTGATGGGCAGCAGAGGAATCATTACTGGTGGCGGGAGTAAGATATTCTTCCGTCGAACTGAGAAAAATTTCCCCTTGGTTATTGAGAAAATAATACTGACTACCCTCCGTCCCGTAGTTTTGCAGCAATTTAGTTAAGACTGCTACTGGAATTCGCGCCCGCACAAAGCCAATGGTTTTGCCTGTTAGCTGATCCTGAATCGGCGATGCCCCATAAACACTAAAAACCCCTGAACTGGCAGAAAGCTGAGGCTGACTAATCACTGCCGTCTTAGCTTTTAAGGCATCCTGGACATAACTACGGTTCAGGTGATTGTCTAAAGCTTCTCCTTTCGTCTGAGCGATGACATTCCCTCGAAGATCGAAAATGGCGATGCTGTCATAGAATCCATAAGCAGCTTGAATTTTTTGTAGGGCAGCAGTTTGCTCCTGCTTAGTCGCCTGGCTGCTTAAGCGAGGATTGGTAAAGATATCCAAGTTTGCCATCACCTGAATATCCCCCAAGCGATCGCTCATAAAGACGTTAACTTGATTTTGTAGATTCCCCACCAAGGTTTTTTTCAGATTACTGACCTCTTGATTGACTGATTTAGCCGCAAAATAATATGCCACCGAACCAATAGCTAGGGTCGGGATGGTGCCAATGGCGATCGCCAATGCCATAGTTTTCCAGCGAATACTGTGTCTGTCCCACCAAGATGTAGGGATTAAAGTAGGGATTAAATCAGGGGCTGTTTCTCGGTCGCGCTTAAGAGCAAAATTCGTCATGGCAATTTCAATAAAATTATCAATAGATTAGATTTCAATAATTTAATAATTCAGTTAGCTGACCTTGAATTTAGCCACACTATTCTCTAACTCTTGCGCCACGACTAGGAGTTCCTGGAATGATGCCGATACGGCGATCGCCTCCGTGGCAGTCTGATCCGAGATCGCTGCCACCTCTAACATGGTTTTACTGACTACTGCCGAATCCTGAGACTGTTCCACCGTCGCCGCCGCAATTTCCGCCACTAGCTGATTAATTTCTTGACTCACATCGGCAATTTGAATCAGGGAGCAGCGAGTTGTATCCACCAGTTTGGTTCCCGCCACTACCTGCTCTGTCCCCGCTTCCATGGCAGCCACTACTTCATTGGTTTCCGACTGAATTTCTGCTACTAAAGCTTCAATTTCTGCCGTCGCCTCGGCGGATTGACGAGCTAGCGATCGCACTTCTTCCGCTACTACCGCAAATCCCCTGCCTTCTTCCCCTGCATGAGCCGCCTCAATTGAAGCATTGAGTGCCAGAAGGTTAGTTTGGTCGGCAAAGTTACTAATGACGTTCACCACCTTAGAAATCTTTTGGGATGACTCCCCAAGACGCTTAACTTTTTTCGCTGTGGCGGCTACGGTATCGCGAATTTCTTGAAAACCGGCGACGGTTTGGTTCATCGCTTCATCCCCGGCTTTGACAGTTTCTGACGCTTTCAACATTGCTGCCTCAGCCGCCTTGGCATTATGGGCGACCGCCTGAATCGAGTCGGTAATTCCTTGAATCCGTTTTAAGGCAGCATTAATTTCAATCGTTTGTGCGGAAGCTCCAGTGGATAGTTCCCGAATTGAACGGTCTTTATCACTGGTGGTAGTAGATACCTGAAGAGCGGCGGTCTTGACCTGAGATACCAATTTGCGCAGACTTTCAATGGTGGCGTTGTAGGCATCCCCAATGGTGCCAATTTCATCCTCCTGTACCCTGACTTGTACCGTTAAATCCCCTTGACTTACGGGGTCTACCTCCATCAATAATTCCAAAGCTCGACGCTGGAGATTTTCCTTAGCAGCCCTTTCTTGTTGCTGGGCTTGTTGCTGCTGTTCTAACAGCTCAATTTTCTCCACGGTTCTGCCCACCTGTTCAGCAATCTTGGTCAATAAGCTAATCTCATCGGCTTGCCAAGCTCTTGCCTCACTACACTGATGGGCAATGAGCAACCCCGCTAATTTATTCTCAGTCACCACTGGAGTGACAAGACAGGCAACTACTGCGAAGGTTTCTAGCATCTTCAGGTGGCAATCCTGGAGGTCTTCTTGATAGATATTGGTAATCGCCTTAACTTTACCTTGCTGATAGGCTGCTGCATATCCTTCGGCAAAACAAGCATCATTAATTTCTGTGCCCAAAGCTTTAGGGAATTCATCTTTGACGGCTTCGGCGACGATTTTACCCAGCCAATTGTGCTCAAAATGATGATAAATAACTCGATCAGCTTGCAACACCGCCTGACTACTAACCACTGCGGTTTGCCATACTTCTTGGGCATTTCCTGCCTGGGCAATACTATAAGCAATTCCCTGAAGCAGTCGAGAACGCTCGGCATCTTGTTTTAAACGAGACTCATTCAGTTCAATGGCATCTGCCAGCACATTAAAGGTGCTGCTTAATAAGCC
>JBJOPG010000071.1:0-18739 GCA_046050865.1 Cyanobacteriota bacterium | reverse complement strand
GTAACGCTGGTGACTAAACTGGGATCGTAGGGACTTCCATAAGTAAAGCTAGTTTTGCCTTTGGAGTCTTGAACAGAAAGAAGAGACTGACCATTGGTATCGTAGGTGTAATTAGTCGCTTGCCCTGTATTGTCGGTAACATTACTAATGCGTCCTTGAGAGTTGTAGATAAGATTAAAAAATTCTCCATCAGATGCGCTCAACTTGGTTAGTTTGTTGTTAGCATATGTTGCTGTAATGCGATAACCATTCGTATCTTGTACGTAATCTAGTTGACCGTCAGTACGAAAAACAATTGTAGTACCGTCTTGTTCTTTGAGTTGATAAATATTTCCTACTTGAGTAAGAATACCTTTGTCTTTTTCTCCTACTTGATAACTACCGTCTGTTTGTAGATTGAATAGACGTGAAGAAGCCGAACTTCCAAGTAATGATTCATTGGATAAGTTGTAGGGATTGTTGAGTAATTCTTCTGAAGGTAAGATTTGAGAGCCTGGTTGATATATAGCTGTCCCTGATAATTGATTGGGTAGTAACGATTTTATTCCAGAGTTGAAAATGCTAACGTTACCTTGACTATCTTTGACTAGGCGAATGTCTCCGAAAAATGTCCAGCCTAAACCGAATGAACCTAGTTGTTCGTTATTATTCATTGTTATTGATTTCCTTTGTGTTTATTTGTTGAATAAATAAATTGTTGTTTAAAATAAAAAATATTTAATAGTTAATAAACAATATTACTTGTAATTCCAAACTACAAAAAAAATCATACTAGGTGTTGCTATGATCAAAAATAGATAAAAAGCTTCTAATCTACTACGCCATTTTGTTTGTCTTTGATCGAGTAACTTGATAAAATTGTTGATATGGATAGAAATGTAAAGAGGAATCAATGACAAGTGTATAAAATATTCTGTATTTAATTTAAGAGGTATTAAAATAAATACAAAACCCAAACACATTAAAATAAAACCAATGGCTTCAAATAAATACGCTTTAGCTTTTGAGCTAATACAAGAGAATTGATATATATATAAATTTATTGATGATATTAAAAAACTAACTGCAAAAAAAATCAAAGAGCTATATCTTAATAATATAGGTAATGGTTGATTTTTATGAAAAAGTTGCAATACATAAGCAACAAAAAATAGAAGAAGAAATGAAAAGACAACAATATTAAGCATTGCTAACTTTTTAGAGTTCCTGCTATTACTCATAGTTGTTATTTATTTGTTTTGAATCTACTTTCTAAATTTGGCTCTTGTCAGAGTTATTTCATTCTAAAAAGAGAAAAAGAAAAAGATTATTGTGATTTAAATTACTGACAACAATTTTAATTCATGCCTGTATCATTGATAACAATAAAGAGGGAGAGATGTCAATGAATATTGTTAATTTTAAATAAAGTAAACTATTCTGGCATTTACTAATTTTATGAGCTAGCTTTCTTTGCAGAAATATCACTTAGGCAATTGAATTTATTTCACACAAGTAAATTTTTAATAGTTATAATTACTGATGATATTGATGAAAAAATATTCTAAACAAATAAGCTTTGCAGGTGATATCAAATTTATTGGAATAGTTACGAGAAAAATGGGGGATTGGCAGCCCCCTAACCTCTAACTTCCAAACCTGTGGGAACAGGCTAAAATATTAGTCCCAAATTTAAGCCTAGGAATACTACGACGCGATCAGCCATCTAGATAATTGGATAAGCGATCGCTCTTCGGGTAAAAGAAGCAATGTGAAGGGCAAAGTCCCTCATTTCTTGGGGATTTAGAGGGCAAATAAACCTTACCGTTAACCCTCAAAGGCGTTTTACAGATTCAAAGAGCGATCAGGATATAAGCCGAGGCTTTCGTAGGGTGGGCAAAATTAAAAAGACAAAAAAACGTCTCAGCAAGAGGCATATTGCCCACCACAAATCACTCTCCCTCTTGCTGTGCCATTCTTATTTGTATTTCATACTAATTTACGAGATTCAAAACGCGATCGCCACTGTAACTATCGTTAATTTAAGAACACGGCGCAGCTTTTGTCTAACAATATGTTATGCAGCGTTAGATCAAATAGTTGCAGCGTAGTAATTATTGTCCCTGTAGAAGACGAGAATTTCGGTTGTTGGAAAATATTACTTACAAAACATATAACACTGCTTAAAATATAAGTTACACCGTAATTTATATTAAAATAAATAATAGCTGATTGTACTTAAAATTTTAGTATTGACGAAATAAAGTTAGATGTTTTATTAATTATTGTCTATAAACTGTATAACAGTGTTGTTAATAAATATGTAAACGTCTTAAATAATGTTGTCAACATTCGTAGTAATTTAAGCAATCGTAGCATTATCTAAAAAATAAATTAGAATAAAGGTAATTTTGTAAAACAGTCTGCAAGACACTAAATATTTATCAAATATTATTGTAAGACATGACTAAAAATCAAAGTAGTGAAAGCATTACGATCCGATGTCCATCTCAGATAGTTGATAGTATCGAGCAGCAAGTAAAGCAAACTAAGCATAATAAGACTGATGTTATAGTTGGGATGTTATCCAACTCTATACCCAGCTTACATATAACTGAAAGAGCCAAGCTACCACCCAAATCTGGAATATATTTTGTTTATACCCCTGACCATAAAATACTGTATGTAGGTAAAGCTGATAATTTAAGAACAAGATGGAATAGTCATCATCGCTATCAGTATTTTATCGAGACTTCGATGGAGAGTAGAATTGGTTATTTTGTCTTAGATAGGGTCGATAATTTAGACTCTATTATTGAAGAATTTCAAGCAGAACCTATGGCAACGATCGCCAGTAAAGCTTTGGTTACTGCCGATGAATTAGAGCTGGTCAAACAAGAACTGGCTAGCCTCAAACAACAGTTTAAAACCACCTTTGACGCTTTAGCCGAATTAGGACTTTCTGACATTGCCCAAAGATTAGTAGCATCCTTACCGCCTCGTGGAAGACAAGACTGGACATACGATAATCAAGAACGTCGAGAAGGTCTGACTCGTAGTGAACTGATTAAGCGAGTTGGTTTTGGCTCAACTAAAGAGTTTGAGAATGCACTTAATGTTCATTCACTTGAAGATATTGCTTATCTAGAAGAGTTAAGCGGGTGGTCACTACGACCAATCGATCAAGGCAGTACGAGAACTCGATTCTTTCCTCGTGACTAAACTAAAAATGGCTCTAATTAGTCTAACTCTACCCCTTAGATATGTGCAGACATAAATCTTAAAATAACAGGTTTAAAACCATAAAACCCCGACCAATAAAGGACGGGGTTTCGTTTGTATCGGTTAGACATGGGGTTTTTCCTTGCCTGTTGATGCAAAAAGGCGTTATGTTTTCAATTACCACATCCAAAACACAAAACCACCTTTGCTATGTTCACAATATAGCGGGTTTTGTGTCTATTTGCCAAGGAGAAATAGACATGACGCAAAGAAAGTTAAAAAACACCGCTCATAGTAATTCTGAACTACACAGCATCAATCAAGGATTAGAAAAGTATTTTAATCATTACTGGTCATTCATCGAGGCGAGGAATCCAAAGCATTACGACGGCAAAAAGCCAAACTGGAGAACCGAAACCAGTTTTAGTTTAAATAACAAGACTTTACTCAGACGCTTTATTGACCCTGATTCCCTTGTAGGAGTTAGGTTTGATACCAACAAAGGCAGTCTCGTTAATTACTGTTTAATCGATATAGATACTTTAGGGAAAGTTCACCCAGCCGAGTATCCAGACACTTTTCAAAAGCTACTAGATACTTTTGAGGAGGAAGGCTTAGTTTGTCCTGTCTTTGTCCTGTCTAGCTATAGCAGGGGATTACATATCTTCTTTGCCCTATCTGAAGCAGTGGATACCTTCAACCTAGCTTGCCTGATTAAACGGGTTGTCGAGAGGGCAGGAATAAAGATTAAAGATGGAAACCTGGAGCTATTTCCTAATTGTAAGTTCTTCAACAAAAACAAAGTCACTAACTACAAAGCCCATAGACTGCCATTACAGCCTAATTCAGGCAGCTTACTACTCAATGACGAGTTAGAACCAGAGAGCGATCATTTCCTTGATTTCATCGCGCATATGGACTTCTCAGCGAGGAAAAACATAGTTGATGAAGAATTCCACGGAAAACTGCTCATGGCGCGGGAGTCCGTCGAGAAAGAACGCTTTGGCTTTTTCAATGTTAGGAACAAGAGCAAGGTTGCCAAATGGAAAGCCGATTTAGAAATTTCGATCAAACTTGGCTGGACTGGAACAAAACAAACCAACGAACTATTAAGAATTATTGCGACCTACGGCGTAGTATTTCTGGGTTTAGAAGGTGACAACCTTTACCAGTATGTTCTAGCCACTGTTCTAAATGCGACTGGCTATACAGAGTACTGTAATCACCATGACGATATCGAGCGACGCTGTAGAGAACGCGCTAAGAACGCCGAGAAATACTATTGGAAGCTGGGCAGTACTCCTAAGAGAGAGATTGCTTGGAAGGATGCTTTTGATGAGATTAGAAGCGGTGTAGTGAATGGTAACGAAAACACCAAACTAAACACCATGCAGCGACTAAAGGCCGTATTAGAAGAAATCAAGCAAGCATTAGAATTTGTTCCTACTACTAAAACAGCCTTTTTAAAATTCCTGATAGATAAATCCAAAGAAATTTTCCAAGTAGGTTTTAGCCATGACACTCTAAAGCAGCCAGCATACAAAGCACTATGGCTACCAGTACTAACTCTAGTAATAGAATCATCGATAGCCATCACTCCCGCAGAAACGATTGCCACTGAACCAAAAATAGAAACACCAGTTGAGGAAGTCGCGGTAGTAGAAACAGTTATCGAGACTCAGCTAGAAGCACCAGAAATCGTCATAGAAGAGGCAGAAAAAGAAGAGCAAAAACCAGTTTTGGATATAGAGCCTAAAATCCCCCAAAACCCAATAAAACTAGGCAATTACACACCTTTACCCAAAACCACAAAATCTGAATCGCCAGAATCCTTACAGAACAAGCAATTACACACCTTGTCCTATATGAAGGTTTTTGAAGACGATTT
Source organism: Cyanobacteriota bacterium (assembly GCA_046050865.1). GTDB lineage: Bacteria > Cyanobacteriota > Cyanobacteriia > Cyanobacteriales > Xenococcaceae > Waterburya. The sequence continues at coordinate 13,650 of JBJOPG010000071.1, read as the reverse complement.
TAAAAATAAAAAAAATCTTTCTGGAGATTTGGGGCAGCCAGAGCGATCGCCTAAAACAACAAGTTCGCAATCAAAGTCAAAGCCGAAACTAAAATCCAAAAACTTGCAAACTTCACCTTCGGCTGAAGAGTATTATCAGCGATTACAGCAAAGGCATAGCGAGATTAAGCAGCTTGAGGAGGAGCGAAAAACTCCAGAGTACCAAAAGACCGCTAAGGAAGCCTTCGAGCGTGTCAGAGCCATTTTGACACGGGTTGAGGCGAAGTCTGTGCATTGCACTCCTTCACCTCCTCTTAATTTTTAAAGCGAAGCGGTTTTAGCTACACTGAAAGCAATGTTTTTTCTTCTGATTAATCATGTCAGATATCAATATTCCTTTTACACTTGAGCAAGAAACTAAATATAGACGGATAATTAGTTTCTTATTTGATGCAGCTGACTGTAAAAAATATTCTGCTCAGGCTGGTGTTTTGACTAATATGCTTGTTTTTGAGATGGTAAAGCAAGCCAATGAAACTAGCCCTGATTTTTTTGAACATTATCCAGAATGGATAGAGGCTCATGCAGACTTGGATTTTTTTAACGATCACATCCCTATCTGGCTTGAAGATAAAGAATTTAAAAACGTTAGACTTGAGATAGAAAGAAGGGAAAAATTAATTACTGGTAAAGTATCAAATTCTGCTAGTCCTTTAACCGCTTTGTCTCAACGTATAGAGTCTCAGAAGGAAATTATTAGGTCTAAACTTAGTAATATAGATGGATTCGATTCAAGCAGAGACTTTACGAGAGAAGAAATATTACAATTTTTGGATGCAGAACGTAGTGGAAATCTAGAATCGTTTATCAAGAAAATATTGCCGAAAAATAAGAAATAAATCAATCATAGACAATTAATTCTATTTATTTCATTTAAAAATTGAGCGTAGCGATCGCGGTTTCCTTCTGCTCTTCAGTCACTCCTAAATAGCGTTCTAGGGATGCTAGAGTCCGATGACCTGAAATAGCCTGAATGTGTCGTAGAGGGACACCAGCATCGCTCATACGGGTTAGGGCAGTACGACGGAAGCTGTGGGTACTGACTCCTTCAAACTCCAGCTTTCGACATACCCCGCGCAAAATCGCATCTGCACTAGTTTTATTAATATGTTCTTTGCCATGCCTGCCTGGGAAGAGATGAGGGCGAGTATGCCACTGATCGCTGCGGTGATGCTCTTCTAAATATTCCTTTAGCTGGGGGTGTACCTGAATTTCGCGAGTCGATTGCTTACCTTTAGTGTTGTAATTGCGAATGACAAGTATGTCCCGTACACCTTTGTAGCCGATGATGTCACCTCTTAGGAGAGTACAGGCTTCATTAATGCGGGTAGCAGCGTAGAGACAGACACCAAACAGAGCGCGATCGCGGGGTTTGGTAAATCCCTGATTAAATAGTAGATTTATTTGGTCGGGGGTTAATATTTCCGCCCTGCCATAACGATTTACCTTCATTCTAACTAGCTTACATGGTCATAGTGCCATTTGATCCTCTAACCAACCATAAATCCTATAAATTCGTGCGCTCGGCTAAACGATAAGTTTGCCTGATGTCAAGGGAGGAAGGTGTACTAATTAGATTTGCTTATTAAATATGTGAACTAGGCGTTTGCGTAGCAAGCGAACCAAGAACAACGCTAAGCTGTCCAATTTAGTGGACAACATAGGACAAAGCTTTGCTGCATATCCTTTACAGAGATTTTTGAGAAATTAACCGTTGTGTACCAGTTAAACCCTTCGAGAATTAGACCTCTCAAACCATTGAAATCTCGTTCCAATTTTTTGTACCATTTAGGCTAGAGTTTAACTGGTACAGTAATGGCTTATTACACTTGCTACTCGACTACTCTATATTGGTGGCAAACCCATCTTTTCCCTCAGAATAGCTCGTTGTTCGCGGTGACTAAGAGATGATAATTCTGGCTCTGGTTCGGCGAGACGATGCCGACGCTTAATTCCAGCAATGGCTGGATCTAGACCCACCTGGTTTTCCTCAGTCGGAGATAGAGTTCCTGATAGTTGATCGAGATTAGCCGCAACTCTTTTCAGCACTCGCATTACCCAGCTGTGATTAACATCTGCATAAGCCGTTCTAGAATCTGATTCGGCTCGAAGATTAACCACTACTTTTTCCCCAAGTGCTAACTGATTGAGCCAATCTATACACCACCGTAAAACTTCCCCTTCCGAAGCTAACTGTTGTTGTAACTCTGATAGTGACAGTTTCTCCCCACCATCTGATTGTGCATCCATTTTGATATTTGGAGCTGGCATATTAGTCAGCCAATCAGGAATTTGATGCGCTTCATCGGTGTGTAACATTTGATGGACTCGACTTGAACTTAAGCCAGTAGCTTTAGCTATTTTTCTGATTGATAAACCTTCAGTATGTGCAAGAGCGATCGCCCAAATCCTTTCTTGCTCAACATCCTTGACTCGTGTTGTGCAAGAGCGTAAACGGTCTAACAACCGTTTGTCTTTCAAACCTTGCTCTTTAAACTGCTCTAGAGATTCCATACCATTGAGTTTATCAGGTATTTCTTAGTACTGTCCACAAAACTGGACAGCTTAGCGTTATTATCGGTTCGCTTGCTACGCAAACCCCAACTATTGCTGTGTAAAGTAGTAAATTTTCGCTCCTTGGGTTTTGAAACGACAAAATTCAAAACCTGTATTATAAATGCGAAAAGCCGAGGCGGTTAAACCTCGGCTTTTCAAAATTCTATATGTCTTCACAAGGGATATACCGTAAAGGCAGTGATCGTTCCTCGAAGCTCCCATAAACAATATAGTATAAAATACGCTGATCTGCTTGGATAGCAGAGATTGGGTTGAATATCATTGCGATTTTGATGTGGTGCATGGTAATCGACCGTAAGAAGTAATCTATTTCTCAAGCTTTGAATATTAGCGAAAGCGCGAATTCGCTAAATAGCATTTTAGCGAAATGTATAAGGTATTGGAATAATAGTTGCCATTCTAAATTTTTCAAGCTATCAAAGAGCGATAAAGCGAATTCGCTAATTAGCGAAAGTAAATATATGACGTTATTAATTGGTGTCATCTCACAGAAGGGAGGCGTGGGCAAAAGTACCATATCCCGATTGATTGCGCGGGAGTATGCCGAAGCTGGTTGGGATGTGAAAATAGCCGACCTTGATATCTCGCAAGGAACAAGTATCGACTGGAAGAAGCGACGAGAAGAAAACCAGCTAAAACCTGAAATAGCCGTTGAGCCTTTTCGCACTGTAGCTCAAGCCTTAAAGCACGCTGATGTTCACGATTTGGTAGTTTTGGATGGCGCACCCCATTCAATGCAGGGAACGCTAGAGATCGCTGTTGCTAGTGATTTAGTAATTTTGCCGACGGGTTTATCCCTGGATGATTTAAAACCATCGATTTTACTAGCCCATGAACTTACAGCGTCCTCTATCCCAGAGAAAAAAATAACTTTTGCTCTATGCCGTGTTGGAGATGGTCAAAAGGAGATAGACGAAGCACGTCAGTATATTAATAAGAGTGGCTACACGGTTTTAGATGGCTCAATACCTGAGAAAACAGCCTATAGACGCGCTAGCGATGTAGGAAAATCGGTTTCGGAAGTGTCTTTTTTAAGTTTACGAATCCGAGCCGAGGAAGTTGCTCAGTGCATCATTGATAGTATCACCACTTAAGTTATTCTCATGGCAACAAAGACACCACCACCACCAAATAAAAAATCTGCTAAGGGCGAACCACCTAAGAGTAGCGAAACGCGATCTAATTTGACGAAGCCAGAGCCTGCACGCTTAGTTGACCTTAACTTTAAAGTCCCCGCTGAGTTCCGTAAGGATTTTAAGATAGCAGCAGCTACGCATGGGATAAAGCAAGTGGAACTACTCCAGGAAATTTTTGAATACTGGTCACAAGCAAAGGGCTAATTAGCGAAAGAGCGAAAACGCTTTTTTGCTAATTAGCCTTAAAAAAGATTCAGAAACTTTCGATTTCTAAATCTTTCTTGGGAAATTATTAACTGTGGAGGCTCTAAAAAATTTCACCTCGGCTGCATGGTTCAGAGGCAGATCCGAGGTTCACAATTTCAATATACATGATATTTCAGTTAGTGGCAAGCAACGTGACTATTTACCAGACAGCACAAAACGATAATCTTAAAGATATTCTCTCCGTTGATCGTTTTGGCAGATATTTACAGTGGTCAGGGCAAGATGAACTGAGAGCCTATGAGCTATATGCGTTAAATACTCAGCTATCTGAAAGCCTTTATACTCCTTTGCAGATGTTAGAGATTGCTTTAAGAAATAGCATTCATAGGGTTTTGACAGCATCCTATTCTGAATATTGGTTTGATAATTCTCAGGTTATTTCAAATAGTCGCCAGCAAGCAGATATACAAAACGTCAAACAGACATTGAGACGGAATAATTTAAACCAGAACCCAGCAGATATTATTGCTTCCCTAACGTTTGGATTTTGGGGAACGATGCTTAACCATAACTATGAATCTCTATGGCGTTCTGATCTTCATATGATTGCTATCAAAGATAATGGCAGAAGATTTGCTAGAAGAAATTTAGCTGATCCTATCAGTCGTATCCGTAAACTACGCAATCGAATTGCTCACCATGAGCCTATAATTCACTGGAATTTACCACGCTATCATGAGGAAATTTTGACTGTCACCAGATGGCTTTCACCTGCTGCGGAAAACTGGAGTCGATATCACAGTAGGTTTGATGGGCTATATCCAGATAGTCAGATCGAACTAAACTAGCTATTTCGCTATTTCGCTATTTCGCCAAATAGATTAAACAAATTACTCCACTCCTTCTCGCTGTGGAGAACCTGGAGGAACGATCCAGAAGGTGCATTTAGGATTTTTATCTTCTTGGCACTTAACTAGGCGATCAAGATTCCAGGACATAATATCTCGCCCAAGTTCGTCAACGTAGTCATTGTACTTCTGATAGGTCAACCATCCGCCAGCCAAAAACCCAGCTCCACCCACAATAGTTAAGGCAAGCAGAGGCGAAAACCACTCGGCACACTTCAACCAAAAAGTATTTAGCTGAAGTCTTTCAATTGCCGAATGAGAACTATCAAGCTTTTGACGAATCTCATTCAATTCCCTTGTAGTCTTGCTCACCCATTCCACAAAAGCCTGCTTACTCTTAATACTTTGCTGTCCGTCAGCATTAATATTTACCTGGAGAGCCGTTAACTTCGCCAACAGTTGCTCAATCTGTCGCTCTGTTTGCCCAACCTGCTCCAAAGTCTCACTATTAGCTTCGGCGATCGCACTGGTACTATCCATACCAACCTGTTTCATCTGGGCTATATACTTTTGACTAACAGCCTCCATATTCGCCCTAATCGCCTCAGCCTGTTCAAGCTGTGTCTGTTTAACAAGTGAGATAGCAGAGTCGATTTTAGACAAACTAGATGCACTCTCTTGCTTCCATTCAGATAGAAGCTGATTCAAGTCAGCAGGAGCAGCTTCCAAGAACACTCGCATCTGACCAGTAAGAGCCAAAACCAAAAACATCGGATCGCTAGGATCGAGGCCACTACGACCAATAATTTCATAAACCTTCGCCCTCAACTCAGGGGACTCATTCGACAAACAAAAATCCAAGACCTCTCTTGCCTTAGCACCATCATTATGACCATTAAGCAGACTCATTACTCCCCTCACTGTAAATTTATTGCAGCAAACATATCTTTGTAAGAGCTATCAACAATTTTCTGCAAGATTTCACTCAACTTTAGAGGTTGCCGAATCCGATTCCTCTGCCCATGTACCAGTACTGTCAAAAGCCGAATAAGCAGCCTTCAAAAAATTAACCACTCGCTGTCTACCTAAAATACTCAACTCGCGATTATCTCTGGCATCATCAAACCGTAGCTGCTTCTGGTTAATCAAATAATGTTCCTGATAACCGAGCTTAGGAAAATCAATCACCTTGACCAAATATTTCTTAATTAGCTGCTGTAACAACTGGTCATTCTCCACGGGCGACCACTCATCACAAAGCCCCAAATTCTTCACCAAAATATGAGTCATCTGTCCCTTGTAATAATCCAGGGAAGATTGAAAAAGCCTGACGCTATCATACTCACCATTAGTGACAAACCATTTACAAAAGTTGACCCCCTGTTCCTTGCCTAACTCAAGTAACTGATTCTCCGAGATCCAGGTTGTGACGGCTCGATTAACCTGAGAAGGCAAAGAAACAATCACCGACTTTTCCATCGCCATCTCAAAAATATGATCAGCTTTAGCAGCCTGCTTTTCAGACTCACTAAACACCGCAAAGGTGCAAACATCGGGATAGACACGATTAACGTCAGGATTAGAGCGATCTGTTTCGACAGCAAAAAAAGGAAATTCGCGATCTAGAGCATACTGAATCATCGTTCTGGTAATAAAAGACTTACCCACACCACCTTTCTCACCATCGACTAAATGTACCGTTGTCATTTGTGTTACTATCGCTCCTTAACTAGTAATTGTTTAATCTAATTGTTTAATCTAATTGTTCAATCGTTAAATTATTTAGTCGTTAAAATCAGCTGAGAGATCGTCATCAAAACCAGAAAAAACTTTTGGTTTAACTTTGGTTTTAGCCGCAGTCTTAATTGACTTAGAACCCTTAGAGTCTGAAGAATTAGACTTTTCCAGACTATTAATTTCAGATTGAGAATTACCAGCAGCTAATTCAGATTGAGAATCAGTAACATTTGTTGAAGTTTGAGCATCAAGTTTAGCATTAGAACTACTACTAGATTGATTACCAGACTGATCTCTTTTTCGGCGAGATGAAGAATTTTTCTTACTCATGTCAGTCAAATACTGCTTGAGAGTAGCGGCAGAAATCAGAATCTCTTGCTCAGACAAAATCTCAGATAAATCCTGATAGCTATAGCCTTTTTTTAAAGCACTATGCAACTTATCCTTCAAAAAGAAAATACTTTCCCTTAGATTCAGCTCAGATTTTGGCTTAGATTCCAACTGCTCCAGCTTAGACAAAGCAGTCTGTAGAGTATCAACATGAATCTTCTGACCTGGTTTAGTCCTAACCATCAAACATAACTCCAGCAGATATAGTTAGTAATTAATAGCTCCATACTAAACCTAAATATCAGCTAAATATCAGTCAAATATTAACTCTGATTGGCTAACCTGCTAAGAACAACTAGGATTAAGCTATAAGCATTTTATTCGAGAAAATTGGCTCTGCTAGTTATTTCTGTTTCCCAGCAGCGAAATCTAGACGAAAGTAAACCCAAAAAATCAATTTACTCACTACACAATTTTTGCCTTCGGCACCGCTGCGCTAAAATTATTTCGTTCGCCAAGCGCTAGAATTCCCTACTTACACCTTACACCACAACTGGGAAAGAAAAAGACAATGCCCCACGCCATTGCCAGGATAGCTAAACTAAAGTCAGGAAGTGTTGGTGCTTCAGGTCAGCATACCAGAAGAGCCAGAGAAACTCTAAACGCCAACCCAGAGATTGCTAACATTCGCTTTATTGGTCAACCAGATTCACCTGATTTACCCAGCCTAGAAACTATCGTCAGAGAGCGCATTGGTGACCAGACCATCAGAAAAAATGGCGTTCTCTGTGTGGAGATGTTATTAACTGCTAGCCCTGAATATTTCCGACCCGATGATCCTAGTAAGGCAGGATATTATGAACCAGAAAGATTAGCCGATTTCCAACAGTCAGTACATAGTTGGCTAAACACTGAGTATGGCGATCGCATTGTCAGAGCCGAGTTACATTTAGACGAATCAACTCCCCATGTCCATGCTTATCTCGTACCTCTAGATGAAAGAGGTAAATTAAACTGTCGGGGATTATTTGGTGGGCGAGAAAAACTAAGTCAGTTTCAAGATAGTTATGCCAATGCCCTCTCACCGTTAGGATTAGAAAGAGGAATTAAAGGAAGTAGAGCTAAACATACCACGGTGAAACAGTACTATGCTGCGGTAACTAAAACACCAGATTTAACATTAGATCAAACTACTATTCAACATCAGTTAGCAGACAGACAACGAGTAATCAAAGAAAAGGAACAGGCTTTAATTACTGCTAAATTATTATCGAGAGATAAAGAAGAATTACAGCAGCGTTTAAACAAAGCTGAAATTAAAATCAAAACTCAGGTCTTAGAATTAACTAACTGGAAAAATAAGTATGCAGAGATCGCTAACAAGGTGCGAGATTTACCCTTAAAAGAGGTGGTCTATGAATTAGGTTTAGAACCAGATCGTCAAGATAAACACAAGTGGCAAAATGAACAGCACATCATCAATATTACTGGGAGTAAATTCTATGACTGGAAGCAGATGAAGGGGGGAGGTGGAGCGATCGATTTAGTGATGCACGTTAATGAATGTGACTATAAACAATCAGTAGCTTGGCTTGGCGATCGCTTTGGTGAAGGAGCAGCGATCGAAGCAGTAACTTATAAAACTAGAGAAATAATTAGAAACGAACCAGTACAGGAATTTATTCCACCAGTTCCCGAACAAAGTAAATGGCTCTCTGTCAAGCAATATTTAACTCGTACAAGATTGTTACCCAGTGGTTTAGTAGATAAGCTGCACGAACAGGGATTAATCTATGCAGATCAAAACCAAAATGCGGTGTTTATTCGTCGTTCGATTGATGAGTCTAAAATCACTGGAGCATCACTCAGAGGTACGGCAGGAGAGGATAATCAGTTTAAAGGATTAGCTAAAGGTTCAAAAAGGAAAGAGGGATGGTTTTACTTTGAGCGAGGAGAACAATCAGGAGATCCTGTCAGAAGAGTAGTGTTAGTCGAGTCGCCGATTGATGCGATGTCCTTGGCGGTGTTAGAGCGGACTAATTCCAAGAAAACACTTTACTTATCTACTGATGGGGCTGGTGTCATACCAATTGAGTATTTAAAAGAAGTTAAAGATGTAGTAATTGCTTTTGATCGCGATCGCTCAGGTCAAGAGATGGCGCAAAGGGTTAAGACTCAATTGCCGAATGCAGTTAGTAAAACACCAAAAGCGATTGATTGGAATCAGGATTTAGTTAATACCTTTGATTGGGCTAATCAGAATCGAAGTAATGAAAATAAAAGGCACCATCAACGCGGAGTCGAAAGGGGTGGAGGATTGAGTTGGTAGATGAGGTTTATGAGGCTTTGGAGTTAGCCAAATTAATTGATGATTGGGATGAAGTGAGAGATATTGATATTATTCACGAATGGCATGAAAGTGCGATCGCCCTCAGTAGTGATGAACTGAGTGAGGCATTCGGAAAATACTAGCTAATGACAGATAAAAATCTAGATTGTCCCTGATGATTACCTTTGACTTTGACGATACCTTAACTCGCCCTGTTTGGGATAAAAAATACCAGCTTTTTGAGCCATCGGAGAATCCGAACTACGATTCCTTTGCCAAGCTCAAAAGTTTTTCTGAACAGGGTGAAGAAATTATGATTGTGACAACTAGATGGAGTCCTATAGAGATAGTTGATTTCGTCCAAAAATACAATCTGCCTATTTCAGCAATTCGTTGTACTGAAGGAGAATTGAAGGGAGAAACACTCTTAGAAATTGGTTCTCAACTACACTTCGATGACTCGCCCCATGAAGCCATTAACAACCAAAAAAATGGAATTCCGACGATGATCGTGACTTATCGCTTTGATATTAGTAATCGCTCTGAGATTTGTGAATTTAATTTGGTTGAGTAACGATGAAACCTTTAATTACAGAATCTTTTCCTCAAGAAGCATTTGGAATTATCGAACGTGCTGGAATCAGGGCAAAATTATCCTTGAGCTTTCCGACTATGTGTTTGTATAGCAGAAAAGAAATTTTGGTCGGTAGAGAATTTTTGATTGAAACTGTCCCACTTACAATTATTGGTTATTCCATTTCTTATCGTCTGTAATGACCATTTAGCAATAGTTTTAGAAATAACTGTCCCAGTAAAACACTAAAGTGGGACACTCGCAAAAGAATGTTCATCTTTTTCATCAGCGATCACCATACAATTTTACTCTTAAAATCAAAATCTTTTATTTATAAGGAGTTCAGCACTTTATTTTTCCTTACCGACCAAAATTTCCCCGTTGCTAAATAAACACCACAGCCATCGGCAAATATATACTCTTCCTCACCCAGTTCGGATTCAACTTTTTGAGCAACTTCATGGAGATTATTTCTGACTGAAGCTGCGTTAAGTTTGCCTTCAAGGGGAAGAATTTCTTCAAGTAGTTTGACTGTCAATCCATAGGACATCAGGGATGCAAACTTGGATTCTAGATACAGTCTTTCTGGTGCAGTTCGCTTTGAAAGTAGAGTGGTTAAAGGGCTAAAGCTTTTTTGTTCTCGTTCTTGGCAATCACAGTGAAACAGCCTGGGGCTATTGAGTTTTAATGTCCCGAATAAGGTGCGATAAGTTAGAGAATGCTTTCCTTTACGTCGTAGTTGTTGATCGCAGTCAGAGCATTGAGATTGCGTCTTTTGATACTGATTTATTTGTTCTTCAACTAGAGTCTGTTGGATGTTTTTGAGTAATTGTTTGGATTCTATCAGGGTTAAGCCTAAATTTGACGGCTGAAGCGGTTCACTTCTCTGCCATTCTCCTACGGAGGAGATTTGAGGAGAATTCCCCTGTTCTGACTCTATGACCAGTTGTACTGTTACTTTCATCCGATTGTGATTGTTTGATTGAGACAATCTTTCCAGGTTTCATCGCCTGTAGCGTAGGCACGAAGTAGATTATTTATTTTGGTGCAGTCTGTTTTGTCGTTAATTGTTGCCCAGTAATGAAGTTCTCTCAATTCTTCTATGTGATTACCAATTTTTTCGATGCCTTCTTCCAGTACGATTTCTGCAAACCTGGCAGCTAGTTTAAATCGACTGTGTTGTTGGCGAAGTGTGATGAATTCAACCACACCACCACCGTTTTCTGGGGGGCAACTTCCTTTACCTGCGATGCATACTGGTAATACTCGATTATTTTCTCCAAGCAATATAGCTTCTACCCTAATCTGATGTTTCCAATTACTAAAAAAGTCATATTCGTAGCTAAATTTTTCTCTTTCTCTCAAGCCAAATTTGGATAGTTTAATTTCATGAGCATTGCCCATAAATCCTCCCGTGCCAGGGTAACTGATGCCATAATGTACGCTATCGCTACTCACTTTTATCCGTCGCCAAATCATCGGACTTACGCCGACTAATACTATTTTTAGCTGATATGTGACGGGTGGGTTTGACTCTGACATAAACTCATTTTAAGCTATCTCCCCCACTTTTTTTCGCTCTCCCTATCCTCCTGCACGAGACATTTTCTTAAAGCTACCCAGAATTGAACTAGAACCAATGGCAGAAAAGGCGACTAGAGCAATCATGTTAGAAGCTGCTGCCGAATTAAACTTAGAACTTACTCCTGCACAATTAGCATCTTTACAACAGAGAGTCGGGGGAAATCCCATGCTAGCCAAACGGGTAGTCAGAGAAGAATATTTAGGATTAGATGGTCAGGCATTAGACCATACTCAATGGTTTGATATTACTCCCTATATCATTGCTGCTTTGATGTGTTTGGTACTGATTCGCTTTATCGGACTTGGTTTTAATAATAAATCGTTGTATCTACTGGGTGGCATCATTACTGTATCCGTAGCCGTAATTCGCCTCTTGCCAAAACAAGGTAATCGGCTAGGACGATAAAATTTATCTTCTTTGATGAAGTCACAAGTGTTAAGTCACAAGTCACAAGTTTTTGACATTACAAAGCTGTATGTCTAGATTGGATTAACAGAGTTTATATTCGTAAGAATATTTTTTATTTATAAATTTCAATTTGCAACTCAAATTTACTTGTGACTTCTAACTTATTACTCGTAACTTAAATTGATTTCTATTCAAGATAGAACCAAAAGTTTTGCTATTAGAATTATCAAATCTTGTGGCTGGCTTGATGAAACTCCTGGAATTAAGAGAACTTTAGGCAAACAACTATTGCGTTCAGGAACATCAATAGGAGCAAATTGTAAAGAAGCGGTTTCTGCTCAGTCTCGCAGAGATTTTGTTCATAAATATGAAATAGCTTTAAAAGAGGCTCAAGAAACAGAATATTGGCTGGAAATCCTAATTGAATCAGAAACTATCGATGAAAAAAAATTTGGTAAGCTGCTCGAAGAATCCAGAGAAATTATCAAAATCCTTTCTTCTTCAGTAAAAAAACTCAAAGAAAATTAACTTGTGACTTTTAACTTATGACTTGTAACTTAAACTTATGATGTCGCGGACTCACATAGTTCTGGCTGTGGCTGCTACTTCTTTAATTTTAGGTACGGCTGACCCAGTAGTGCTTAGTCTGAGCGCGATCGCATCACAGTTTCCAGACGTGGATACGACTAAAAGTTATTCAGGACGAATCTTATTTCCCCTCAGTAGTTATCTAGAAAAGCGTTTTGCCCATCGTTCCATTACCCATAGTTTTCTGGCATTAGCCGTTTTTGCGATCGCCCTAGTCCCCGTTACCTTCTTCGGCTATAAATACTATTTAGGTATGGTTTCTGGTTACTTCTGGGGCTTTTTTGGCGATGTGTTCACTAAGTCAGGAGTGGCACTATTTTATCCTTCCAAAGTTAGGGCAATTTGTCCTGCCAATCCCAGACTGAGATTAGCTACTGGCAGCAGTGCCGAATGGTTTGTCTTGTTTATCCTGATTGTATTCGCCATCCTGAGCATTCAGATTAATTCAGCAGGGGGCATAGTTAGAAACTTTAACCAAGCATTAGGCTTACCATCTGGAGCAATTGAAACCGTCAATCAAGACGCATCCCGTTATTTACTCAAGGCACAGATCAAAGGACGTAATGCTATTACTCAAGAACCGATAGAGAAAGCATACGAAATTATTCAACCTCTTAATCAGAATGATTTACTGGTTAAGGATGAATTGGGAACTGCTTACAGAGTTGGTAATTCTCAAGAGTGTCAGATTATTGCTAATCAAATGAAGATTGAACGGGTAGCACCGATAACTACTACTGTTACTAATCTGTTCTTTGATGATGAGGAGTTGTATGAAAAGATTGCAGCTTTACCACAAGAGCAAACCTATCTTAGTGGTACTCTGACTATTTTTGACACCGACAGTTTGATTATACCCAGTCACATTGACCGCTATGACACGATTACTTTGCAGCCAGGAAGTGATATTGCTTATGTACGGTTGATTGCTAGCTCGCCGATAGATGTGGTGAAGTTGTTGGGGGATTATTATGCCAGTGGGAATTTAGTGGTGAGAATTGTTGAACTCAAGCAGTAATTAATCAAACGAGCGCAATAAAAACATCCTTTTGCAGATCGCCGATTCCACAAAAAAAGTGAATTTCGTCAAATAATTCTCAATTTTACAGACAGCTTTTGTGTTCGGTAGAACATACATAGGTTTTGCCAGTTAGTTAAGTTATAGATTGAGGCGTGAAATCGCCTCAATTTAAATTCTCAAAGGGACTATAATTGTGACTCAACCGATACTTTCGGCTGTTCATTGAGATAAAAGTTTTTCCCCAGGTCAGTTGATGTGTGTTTGGGAATCA
>JBJOPG010000070.1:0-16828 GCA_046050865.1 Cyanobacteriota bacterium | reverse complement strand
GCCCTGTAAATCACAAGCTTGTTTAACTCTGGGGTCATTTGGTTCAATTACCTTGACAATTAAATTTGATTCTCCCGACTCATCTGCCACCACATCAAAGTGATGTACGCTTCTCTCGGTGTACCATTTTCCTTCACTTTTGCGAAAAAACTCCATCATGTTAGTGGGGACAGTTAGACGCATCACATTACTCCTAAGAAAATTTACTATTGTATTCAATATCTAGATTATCTAAGAATATTAACGAAGTATATGGCGGTATTGGAGGAGTCGGTCATTTGGGAGTACGGTTAGCAGAATGGGCTGGAGCAGGAGTCTATGCTTGCGTTTTTAGTTCAGCTAAAGTGGCGATCGCCCATTACTTATCTTGGCAGTTTTGCAGATCATTACGGGAGTTAATTTTTTGGGCTAATGAAGCGAATATATTTGATTGTGGTTGCTATTTTCTTGACATTAGCGGCAGCATATTTTAGAGCTAAAAAGCTCCATCATCAGATTTTTTTTAATGATTGTGTTGCCAAACTTCAAAAGCTAGAAAGAGAATCTGATAGTAATCCTCGTTATATTATCAATCCTTTTCAGTTATTTCCCGTAAATGCTGAAAACATGTATCGACCAACAGTATTTGGATACAAGGATCGGCATGGAAAAATTGTACTTCATGCAAGTTTTACTCAAGCAAGACGTTTTTTTGAAGGTAAAGCTGCTGTCGCTGACAAAAATTGGTATTGGGGTTTCATTGATTCCAAAGGACAGCTAACTATTCCATATAAATTTACAGGCGTTTCAGATTTTCATGGGGGAGTTGCCGCTTTTACTGGAATTAAAGGAGACTACAGTAAACAAGGGTTTATCGATAAAAATGGCAAAATTATAATTGTCTTAAATGGCAATGGTGGTGATTTTGCTACCGACTTTTCTGGTTTTAAAAACGGTCGTATTACATCGAGCAGACCGGCTTGGGATCCACTTGGGCTTCATGATGGAAATCCTCATCCATATGTACGAGTATTAATTGATTGTACTGGAGAAGTTTCCGAGGTGAAATAATTTCGTGAATATGGGAGATCTCACGTGAATATAAAATCTTGAGTTTCAAATGATTAAGTTTGAACAGCAAGCTAAATGGTACATAAGAAACATAACGTTTGAATAAAAATATCAACCATGAAAGTACTTGTCATTGACCATTTTGGTGCACCAGATAGTTTCCAACTGGTAGATTTACCGAAGCCTGATCTATTACCAAATCATGTCCTCATCAAAGTTGCTGCCACTAGTGTTAACCCAGTAGATACTAAAATACGTCGTGGTTTGATACCGAATATTGCTCCAGATTTTCCTGCTGTTTTGCATGGGGATGTAGCGGGAGTCATTGAAGCAGTAGCAAGTAACGTCAATGGTTTTAAAGTTGGCGATGAAGTATACGGATGTGCGGGTGGTGTCCAAGGAACAGACGGTGCTTTAGCAGAATATATGCTGGCGGATAGCAATTTAATTGCTCACAAACCCAAATCTTTAACCATGGCGCAAGCAGCAGCTTTGCCTTTAGTTTCGATTACCGCGTGGGAAGGACTAATCGATCGCGCCCAAGTACAATCTGGTCAAAAAGTTTTAGTTTATGGCGGTACTGGAGGAGTCGGTCATCTCGGGGTACAGTTGGCAAAATGGGTTGGAGCAGAAGTATATGCTACCGTTTCTAGTCCAGCCAAAGCAGCGATCGCTCTTTCCTTAGGGGCAGATGTGGCAATTAATTATCATGATACGGCTGTGGAGGAATTTGTCGCCCAATATACTGACGGTCAAGGCTTTGATCTTGTTTTCGACACTATAGGCAATGATAATCTCCAAAATGCTTTCCAAGCAGTCAAGTTAAATGGCACAGTAGTATCGACAGTTTCGACTTCCCAACAAGATTTGAGCTTGATGCACGCCAAGGGACTAACTTTGCATTTGGTTTATATGCTGTTGCCAATGTTATCGGGCATTAACCGTGCTCACCATGGCAAAATTCTTGCCCAACTCGCTCAGTTAGTGGATCAAGGTCAAGTGCGCCCCCTGTTAGATCATCAAGCTTTTACCTTTTCGGAAGTTGCGGCTGCTCATGCTCATCTAGAATCGGGACAGGCGATCGGCAAAATTGTTTTAACAAAAGCTCTAAGCTCTAAGCTTTAAGCTCTAAGCCTAGTTTGAATTTTGTAGTGTAATTACCACCCAAGTTGGGAATTAATCTGCAAGCGAACCTTGGTATCATCTATAAAACTGTTGAAAGTATCTTCACCTCTCATATAAAATCCTCTCTCATACAATGTTTAATTGGTTTCGCCGTAACGAAAAAGCACAGCAGCCGCCCGAAACAAAACCTGCTGAAATAAAACCTGAAGTAACTACCGACGCTGAAGAGTCATCAGCAGCAGTAGCCGAACCAGATTATCTTGCTTTTGCCAAGGCTGCCTATAAAAATATTCAAGAGCGTAAGGGTGAAGCTCAACAGACAGTTAAGCCGATAGATGAGCCAGAACCAGCATCTGCATCAGAAGAGGTAGCAGAATCTGAATCTGTTAATGAGGCAGAGATAAATAAAGTAGAGACAGTTGAAGCTGAGATCAATGAGCCAGATGTAGCAGAATCCGCCCCAGAATCTACAGCAGCTCCAGAAGCAGAAATCGAGATAGTAGAGGAAGTTACAGCAGAAACTATCGCAGAAGAGACTGTTGAACCTGTTGAGCTAGAAACTCCTCAACCTGCTGCTAACGTTCCTGTGTGGATGCAAAAGTCCCAGGGGTTAGCCAAGCTGAAAGAGACAGCCATTGAAACCCCCGTCGAGGAAGTTCCAGTATCAGAAACAGAATTAGACGAAGATTTTATTTGGTCATCCCAAGTTCTGGCTAAAAGCGGTCGCACTGCTGATGATATTTCGGAAGAGGAAATTAGCTGGCTGACCAAACTGCGTCAAGGACTTGGCAAAACTCGCATTGGTTTAGTTAACCAACTTAAGGCAATTGTCGGTAAAGGCCCTCTTAACGAAGATGCAGTCACTTCGATTGAGAGCCTTTTATTACAGGCGGATGTGGGGATTGAAGCTACTGATTACATTATTGAAACCCTGCAACGCAAATTAAAAGCAGAAGTTTTGCCCCCCGACCAGGCGATCGCCTATCTGAAAACTATTCTCCAAGATATCCTCGACAAACCGCTGCAAAATCAACCAGATGGCGCCTTTGTGCCAGAAAAAGGGGAGTTTAATATTTGGCTGTTAACAGGGGTAAATGGCGCAGGTAAAACCACGACTATTGGGAAGTTGGCTAACTTGGGTCAGAAGTCAGGCTATAGCTGTTTAATTGCCGCTGCGGATACTTTTCGGGCGGCTGCGGTACAGCAAGTTAAGATCTGGGGAGAACGGACTAATACTCAAGTAATTGCTAACCCAGGACAAAATACCGATCCTGCTTCCGTAGTCTTTGATGCGATCGCTGCCGCTCAGGCAAAAAATATTGAGTTGCTTTTAGTTGATACCGCAGGTAGACTGCAAAACAAGCAAAATTTAATGACGGAATTAGCAAAAATCCGTCGAATTATTGATAAAAAAGCCCCTAATGCTAAAGTAGAATCTTTATTAGTTTTAGATGCTACCCTAGGGCAAAATGGTTTACGCCAAGCTCAGGTATTCTCTGAAGCAGCGAATCTTAGTGGTGTGGTTTTAACAAAACTAGATGGTAGTGCTAGAGGTGGTGTGGCTTTAGCAGTAACCCAACAATTAAACTTACCAATTCGTTTTATTGGTGCAGGAGAGGGTATTGAAGATCTGCGACCATTTTCTAGCTACGAATTTGTCGAAGCTTTGCTGAATGGTTAAGTAAATTACATGAATTTTCTAGATTTTCTAGATTTTTAAGATTCTCGATTGTTGGTTTTGTTCAACTTAAATACTTTTACCAGTATTTTTACGGTAAGTTTATTGGCGTGCTAGCTATTTAGGGTTATCATAAATCAACCAATATTTTGAGATTAATTTATTTGAGATAGTGGTCATTAGATAATATAAAAGTTACTCTCATATTATCTGCTTGAATATTTTAGTATTACTGTATTCAAAACCTATTTTTGACTGATGAACTGAAAAAAATGTCTAAATTTGTAGAGGCAATGACTGTCGCATCTTCTCATAGCCATCCCTCTCAAGAAAACAATGATGTTGGTGAGTCTAAAGCACAAAATTCCAACCCCATTGTGGCACTAAAAGAATTAGTGGCTAATCTCCAAAGGGAACAAAATAAAATTCAAGACCTTTTAAGCTCTTTGGGATTTGCCTTGCGCAGTTTTAGCAACCTCAATCAGTTTTTAGAATTAACCCCCCTGATGGCAGCAAGAGTGACGGATTCTATTGGGGGAGCATTGGTTTTATACAAGGGCAATAAAGTTCATTTAGAGCAAATCCACTGTCAAGATAGTAAAATCGGTCTCGAAGTTGGCAATGTGTTTGAGCGAGTAAATTATCAGATTAATCAATCCCAGATTAATCATCAGCAAACAATTAATGCTGCTTCTCAGTTATCAGAAATTCTCGATGGAAAATTACGCCAAGAACTAGAGCCAAAAGTCCAGTTTTTTGGTACTCCAATTTTAGTTAAGAATATCGAACAAGGTCGTCTTTATGTTTTTAGTACTGAGTCGGACTATACTTGGACTCCTACCCGCAGAAAGCTAACTCAGCTAGTGGCAGATCAGACCGCTGTGGCGATCGCCAATCATGAGCTAACGGTTGAGTTACGTTCCAAAGAACGCCAAGACCGTGAATTAGAGATTGCTTCAGAAATTCAATTACGCTTACTCCCCAGCAAATGTCCCCAGATCAAAGGACTGAGCATTGCCGCTAAGTGTGAAACCGCCAGTCGGGTGGGGGGAGACTACTATGATTTTATTCCCACTAACTACGACCGCCTGAAAAATAGTCAACCTGAAGCTGGCTCAGATGTACCCTGGAGCATCGTGATTGGGGATGTCATGGGTAAAGGTGTCCCCGCTGGTTTGATTATGACCATGACGAGGGGAATGCTTCGAGCAGAAGTCTTGAATCGCCATTCTCCAGCTCAGATTATGCATCATCTTAATCGGGTAATGTATGCGGATTTAGAAAACTCCCACCGCTTCGTGAGTATGTTCTATTCTGAATATGACCCCCAGACCCAAACTCTTTCCTTTACCAATGCTGCCCATAACCCTCCTCTGCTCTGGCGTAAAGCTACTGACACCCTAGAACGGCTTGATAGTTGGGGGATGTTAATTGGTCTGGACATGGAATCAGAATATGAAGATGCTACGGTGCAGCTTTCTCCTGGGGACACCATCATTTACTACACCGACGGTTTTACCGATGCGGCGAATGAAAATGGCGATCGCTTTGAGGAAGAGAATCTGTGTCTCTGTTTCAAATGGGCTTGTCAGCACCTGGATACCCCAGAAGAAATTCTCGATCATGTTTTTGGTCAAGTTAAGCAGTTTAGTGGTGCTAATACTGGAGCAAACAAAAATCATGGTGATGATATGACTTCCATCGTTATGCAAATTCAAGCAATTGACTAAGTTGAATCGCTAATGTTTTGCAGAGTGAAGAGTTTAGGGAAGTAGGGAAGTAGGGAAGTAGGGATAGTTATTGAGGATTGATTCCCTAAGCCCCCAAGCCCCCAAGCCCCCAAGCCCCCAAGCCCCCAAGCCCCCAAGCCCCCAAGCCCATATTAAATAGCGTCTTAAAAGACTAACAGGTGAGTATCATCAGTGATTAACTTTAATTGTTAATTGATTAATTCACTAAAACTGCTGGCGGTTTGAATAATCTGCGATTAGATTAAGGGCGAATCGTAAACTATGCAAATTTTTTATAATTATGGAAATTCTATTCAACGATCAAGTTGTCCAAGGGATGTTTGAACTACATCACAATTATCTGTTTCCTGTTTCCAGTCTCTTAGCTGAAATTAGCGAAAGAGTTGATGTTTTGGGTCAAATTCAGGATGCTTGGTTTAACTTTATTGATTCAGGTCAAGTCTGGGCATTATTAGTAGGGATATTTTTTGGCTATATCTTTAAAGGTTTTACTGGCTAAGACTGATAATGCTTAATAAATAACTTCTTTATATAGCTAATGACTTAGAATAATTGAGTCATGTAACTATTGATTTGATATTGTGAGCAAGCAAAAAACCTGGAGCGATCGCTTTGAATCAGCCCTCAATCCTGCGATCGCTATTTTTAATGCCAGTATTGGTTTTGATCTGGAACTAATTGAATACGACCTCACTGGTTCGGTTGCCCACGCTCAAATGCTTGCGAAAACCAAAATTATTACCGACGAAGAAGCCTTGCAACTAGTATCAGGTTTAGAACAGATCCGTCAGGAATATCAAGCAGGAAAGTTTAATCCAGGGGTAGAAGCGGAAGATGTGCATTTTGCTGTGGAGAGAAGATTAATTGAAATTGTCGGTGATGTGGGAAAAAAACTGCACACGGCGAGATCGCGCAATGATCAAGTGGGAACTGATATTCGGCTCTATCTCCGCACCGAAATCAGAGCAATTCAGCAGTATTTACGACAGTTTCAAGCCGCATTGCTCCATCATAGCGAGCAGCATGTGGAAACCTTAATTCCTGGCTATACTCATCTTCAGCGAGCACAACCCATAAGTTTAGCCCACCATCTTTTGGCATATTTCCAGATGACCCAACGAGATTGGGAAAGACTAGAGGATGTCTGCAAGCGGACGAATATTTCTCCTTTGGGCTGTGGTGCTTTAGCAGGAACGACTTTTCCCATTGACCGAAAGTATACAGCCGATTTATTAGGCTTTGAAATGGTTTACGAGAACAGTTTAGATGGGGTGAGCGATCGCGATTTTGCGATCGAATTTCTCTGTGCCGCCAGTCTGATCATGGTACATCTCAGTCGTCTGAGTGAAGAGATTATTCTTTGGGCATCCCAAGAATTCAGTTTTATTACTCTCAAAGATACCTGTGCCACTGGTTCCAGCATTATGCCCCAGAAAAAGAATCCTGATATTCCTGAATTAGTACGAGGGAAAACAGGTCGCGTCTTTGGTCATCTCCAGGCTTTGCTAGTGATGATGAAAGGTTTGCCCTTGGCATATAACAAAGATTTACAAGAAGACAAAGAAGGGGTTTTTGATGGAGTAAAAACTGTTAAAGCTTGTTTAGAAGCCATGACAATTCTGCTGAATGAAGGAATTGAGTTTCAAACCACTAGACTAGCCGCAGCGGTGGCGGAAGACTTTTCTAATGCTACTGATGTTGCGGATTATTTGGCATCTAAAGACGTTCCTTTTCGGGAGGCGTATAATTTGGTAGGAAAGGTAGTAAAAACTAGCATCGCTGCTGGAAAACTGCTCAAAGATCTAACTTTAGCCGAATGGCAACAATTGCATCCCGCCTTTGAAGTCGATATCTATGAAGCGATCGCTCCCAAACAGGTGGTTTCGGCTCGCAATAGTTATGGTGGCACGGGATTAGTTCAGGTACGCCAAGCCATTGAACGGGCAAAATCTTTACTATAAAGATCGGATTAAAGATTAAAATGTTATTTTTTGTGATCTATCGTTTACTCAATTTTCTTTCTCAATTTTCTCAATTCAATATTAAATACTGACATTTTTTCTATGGGTCGTTCTTGGCGATTTATTTCCACGGTACTCGGCATTATCTTCCGTCATCCTGTTACGGGCACAACAATCATTCCTGTTTTGCCCGATGGACGTATTGTCATGATTCAACGGAGTGATTCAGGAAAGTGGGGTTTGCCTGGGGGCATGATCGATTGGGGAGAAGATATTCCCCATGCTGCTCACAGAGAGCTAGAAGAAGAAACAGGGTTAAAGTTAATTAAAATCAAAAGTCTACGGGGAGTATATTCCGACCCTCAACGAGATCCTCGACTACATTCAATTTCAATTTTGTTGGAGGTATTAGCGGAGGGAGAGCTTGACCCGAAAGATAAGCTAGAAGTATTGCAAGTAAAGGCTTTTACTAGGGATGAGTTACCTTTGGGCGACCTTTCTCATGATCATGATCAACAATTGCAGGACTATCTTAATGACAAGATTGCGATCGCCTAGTGGTTATTTTGAGAATATGTTCATTATAAAACCACACGATTTTGTAGGGGCGAATCGCCCCTACGAGGATTATCGGTTTTCGCATTATCTGCTAACATAGGTCAATTAATTGAAATGACTATAAATAGAAAACGTTTAGTCTGATATTCTCCTTTATGAGCGCAAGCCTCTACTCCATTGAGAATAGCAATTGTGAGGTCATATTCATTCTCAAAAATGCGACCAGCTAAGTCATGAGTTTTAATTTGATGCCATTCAGTTTCAATCAGACTCATGTTTGAAGAACAAGTCGATAGTTAAACTTGACTTACTGACCAACCATAAGCATTACAGCGATTTTCAATTGGATAGACTACGTTTTTGATTAACTAGTTTTTAGCTCTTAGCTCTTAGCTCTTAGCTCTTGATTTATAGGTTCTACTCAACTGCAAAGCGCTGTAAGACGAAATATTTTGTCTCTATATCTCACTCTATAAAGTATTTCGGCTTTTAGATAAAATTACCATTAATTTGGATTAAACATTTCTTACAATAAAAGACTTTTAGAACTTACGCAAGAATTGTCTTTAAAGTAGGAATTGAAGATTTTCAAGTTGAATAGTTATCCAAAAGTAAGAGTTCACTAGAAATAAATGGTGATTGCAGAAGACTTCTATTTATAGATCTCATAGTGATATTTTTAATCTCTTGCTGGTTCCATCAAAAGAAATTTTTTATTAAAAAATTTGTGGAATGAAAATTAAAACTGGAAGGTAAAAATACTGTAAGCTAAACAACATTTGGTTTTTTTTGCCTTTTTTTAGCTTTTTCTACTGATGTCGTCTAATTCAGTCATCAATTAGCCTATAAAAGATAGTAATGCTGTGATCTGCGCTCAATAGTTTATGTGATCACAATACAAAATATTATCCATTTTATTTTTAACGTTTTAATTAAGTGTTAAACAACATAGCACCAAATTGAACTGACCATTGTAGATCAAATAATTTGTAAATTTTATCTCTATCTCTATTCAGTATGAAATATAGTAGCCACCAAAAATTGATGATTAATAATAGTGTGATCGCTGATAATATTTTTGTCCCTACTCAAGAGATTATTTTTATTGACTCTCAAGTAGAAGACTATCAAATACTCGCCCAGGGAGTATTACCAGGGATAGAAGTTGTTGTTTTAACAAGCGATCGCGATGGCATCGTCCAAATAACGTCAGTTTTAAACCGTAAAGATGATCTAACGACAATACACTTAGTTTCTCATGGTTCTCCTGGCTGTTTATATTTAGGCAATACTCAATTAAATCTCGACACATTAAATAAATTTCAAAACGAACTAAAAACTTGGTTTGACTCTGCATCCTTAATTTCTCATCCTTTATCACTTCTAATTTACGGTTGTAACGTTGCTGCTGGTGATGCTGGGGAAGAATTTATCACTAAGCTACACAAAATTACTGGTGCAGAAATTGCTGCTTCCACAACTCTCATTGGTAATGCAGACTTGGATGGTAATTGGGAATTAGATTATCAAACCAGTGAATTAACCCCCAGATTAGTGTTCAATTTAGAAATACAAAAAGAATATGCAGGAATTTTAGAAGAAGATCAAAATCCCCTTGCATCTGATTTGGTAGAAGACTTAACTGAAGAGCTAGTCGAGGATTTACCAAATGTAACTACTGACAAACAAGACTACGCTCCAGGCAGCACTGCCGAAATTTCAGGTGATAACTTTCAGTCGGGGGAAACCATTGAACTTCAAGTCCTACATAATGATGATGTACCCAACACAGGAGGTGGACACGATCCTTGGCAAGTTACCGATGGCGGCGAGGGAGATTTAGACGGTAAGGTTGATGGCAATTTCTTAACCACATGGTATGTCAATCCTGATGATTCCCTAAATTCTTCTTTTGACCTAACAGCGATCGGTTTGAATTCTGGTATTTTTGCTAGCCATGCTTTTACTGACTCGGCTCCTGTTGCCCAAACCTTCTATGTTCCTGGCCCAGAAACGGATCTTTTAGATGCTTTAAAAGCATTAACTCCTAGAATAGGAACAGATGGTTTTCCAATATCATACGCACCGATATCGCCCATAACATCGATCATCTCTCTCACAGCATCTACTAATAACACTGTGATTTATTATGATCATTGGGAAGATGGTTATGAAGTTGACCTCAACAATCCAACTCAAAGCACAACCCAAATTTGGGGAGATAACAACTCCGCCAATGGTATTCCTCCAGGTTTTACCACCGATGCGTTAAATAGTGGTAGTGTTTCGGTCTTAAAAAATGATGTTGTCCTTCCTAGAAGTGCTTCCCAGATTAACTTTGATGGTCGAGATAAAATCGGTGCTTCCAAAGCGATCGCCGTAACCCGTAGTGGTTGGGCTGGTCAATCTTCAACTTTGTTAGCTGATTCCTGGGAAGTTGCCGATACTCTAAATTATGGTACAACTTTCAAAGTTCCTGTCGGTGAAAATGTTAACACTGGCGTGGACGAGATATTTGAGTATGTTGGTTTATTGGTAACTGCTTCTAAAAATGGAACGACGGTTAATATTGATGCCAATGCTGATGGTATTAACGAAATTACCGAAACCTTAAACGAGGGGGAAGTTAAATTCATCAATGGTGGAATCAAGACAGGTGCTTCTATTACCACCTCTCAACCAGTTCAAGCTAATTTAATTACGGGTAATAAGTCGGAAGCTAAAGATCTTCATCCCGAGACATCTAATATGTCAACATATTATGCCTCTCGTTGGTACAGTCTTTATCCTAATGATCAACTATCAAATAGTTACTACACGCCTGTAGGTGATACCAACAACAACCCGACTAGTGTATTTGTCTTTAACCCGAACAGTACTGACATCAATGTTAGCTATGAGTATCGTGATACCACCAACAATAATATTGTTACGCAAGATATTGCCGTTGCTCCCGGCTCAACCCAAAGAGTTATCTTAACTAGTACCTCTGGACATCACTTTTCTTCTACTGATAATTTTTCCGCTGTCTCCGCCGTTAGTACGGGTTTGGGCTATTCAAATGAATCCCCAGGTCAATACTCAAGTAATAATGCCACTTATGACTGGGGACATACCTTACCTCCTACAAATAGTCTCTCCTCCGTAGTAGTTCTTGGTTGGTCTCCTGGCAGTAATGATCTCTTACCTAATGGACAAACTACTGGCAGTCCCGATGGTAAACCCGATGAAAACTATAGTCCTGTTTGGGTAACTCCTACTCAAGATACTCGTGTCTACGTTAACTATAGTGGCAATTTAACCCAAGGAGCTTTAACCGACCCTAGTGGTCGTAAATACGATCAGCATTTTGATATCAGTCGATTAGATTCTCTAAAAATTAGTGATGTCTCCGACAACGATATGACAGGGGCACGAATTTATACCAACGACGGTACAAATATTAGTGTTGCTTGGGGACAAAACCCAGATGTTGCTAAAAAAGGTGCACCTTCTCTCGATATCGGTAACACCGTACCTCCTTTGCCGATTTCTACCGCTACTAAAAAAGCTGAATTAGCTATTGACTTAGATAACAATGGGGTGGTTAACCCAGGTGACACCCTCGAATACTCCATTGATATCAAAAATGATGGTTTAACAGTTTTAGGTAACGTCGAAATGACGGATACTATCTCTGCGGGAGCAACCTATGTACTTGGGAGTGCGACAGTTAATGGGATTCCTATTGCTGATGATGCCACTGGTACTCCTTTTCCCTTTGATGTCGATGGTACTAACAATGGGCGTAACATTGGCAATATTAATGTTAAAAACTCTGCCGATGTTACCTATCGGATGGAGATCAACAATCCCTATAATGGTTTGACAGATGAGGTAGCTAATTTAGCTATCGTCGTTCCAGAAGGAGAAGAGCCACTTCCTGCTGGTTTTAATGTTACTGTCGACAGTTACAAACTTTCTGGTACCGTCTACAACGATACAAGTGCTCCTGAAGCGGATAGTATTGACCCCGCAGATACCCCAATATCTGGAGTTGAAGTCAAATTATTTGCCGTTGATGCGAGTGGTAATCCGACAGGTAATGCGATCGCCACTGCCACTACTAATGCCCAAGGCTTATATGAGTTTACTGGTTTAGCTAATGGTAATTATGTTGTCGTTCAAACTCAACCAAATGGTTTAACTAGTGTCACTGACGTTGATGGCACAAATGATAACAAGATTCCTGTAACCATAGCTGGTGCTGATGTTAATGCTCAAAACTTCCTGGAAGAAGTATCTCCCGTACTTTATAAAGTTTCAGGCAAAGTCTTAAGCGATACTGAAGCTCCTGGTGACAATACCATTAGTTCTGGGGATACTCCTCTTCCCAATGTTGAAATTAAACTCTTTGCCGCTGATGTGAGTGGTAATCCCACAGGAAATGCGATTGCCACTGCGACAACAGACCCCACTGGAAATTATGAGTTTGCCGATATACCTAACGGTAATTATGTTGTCGTTCAAACTCAACCAAATGGTTTAAACAGCGTTACTGATAACCAAATTCCTGTAACCGTTGCTGGAGCTGATATTACTGCTCAAGACTTTTTAGAAGAAGTTCCCGCCTATAAGGTTTCGGGCAAAGTCTTAAGTGATACGGAAGCTCCTGGTGACAATACCATTAATCCTGGCGATACTCCTGTCCCTGATGTTGAAGTTAAACTCTTTGCCGCTGATGTGAGTGGTAATCCGACAGGAAATGCGATCGCCATTGCGACAACAGACCCCACTGGAAATTATGAGTTTGCCGATATACCCAACGGTAACTATGTAGTCGTTCAAACTCAACCAAATGGTTTAAACAGCGTTACTAATAACCAGATTCTTGTAACTATTGCTGGTACTGATGTTACTGCTCAAGACTTCCTGGAAGAAACTCCGCCACTTACTGACTACGGTGATGCGCCTGATACTCAACCTGGCTTTGTAGCAGCTCCCGATAACAGTACTCTCCCAGACTATCTAACTACAGAAGCAGACGGTGGTCCAAAACACGATCAAGATCCAAATTGTCCCATTACCATCGGTGAAACATTTGATGCTGATAATGGCACGCAACAAAATGCGATCGCTGATGCTGATGGTGCTGATGAAGATGGTGTATTCCTTGCAGGTACTAATACTTCGCTAAATGGAAAAGATATTTCTGTTACTTCAGGTGGTACTTACAGCCTTGATGTGACTGTTAATGCTCAAGCACCTGTCACGATTAATAATAATGCCGCCACTGTCACAGGTACTGCTTACCGCGATTATGACTTGGATGGGACACAAGATCCTGCTACTGCAAATGCTAGTAATACAGGAAAAGCAGGTGGAGAGCCAGGTATTGGCGGAGTTACTGTCAATGCTTACGACGCAAATAATAATTTAGTTGCGACTGCGATCACTAGTGATGTTGCTGCTACTTTAGGTCAATATACTCTCGACGTACCTGCTGGGTCAGAATCTCAGCTTCGCCTAGAATTTATTACCCCTGATGGTTTGGAAGCAGGTGGTAGTGGAACAGGACAAGGAGATTCAATTCGCTTTATTGATACCACTGCTGGTACAGCTACGGCTGATGTGGCTTTTAATCGTTCAGAAGACTATTATTCTGCCACCAGTCAAGCTGATCCTTGGGTAGTTATTCCTTGTTATGTTCCTGGTGCTTATGATGGCAACAACCCACAGAGTTTTAATGGAAAAGATAACTCTAACGGTCATGTTTTAGTCGCTTTTCGTTACGATAGTTCAGGGAACAGCCCTACGCCTACTCCCATTGCCGATCATAAAGAAGTTGGTACTACCTATGGTGTCGCTTATGATCCAATAAACACAAATATCTTTGTTTCTGCTTACCAAAGGTCTAATACCAGTTTTGGGCCAGGAGGAGCGGGAACTATCTATACAGTCTCGTTTGACGCTGAAAATGACACTTTTGGGAAAGCTGCACCTTATGTAGATTTGAACCAAGTATTGGGTGCAGGAACAGTTTTAGGAGACAATCCTAATGAGAATGATGCTGATCCCAATAATAACTATGATCGGGATATTGTAGGTCTACAACAGACTGGGAAAACTGCTTTCGGTGACTTAGAATATTTCGATAACAATCTCTACACCGTCAATTTATCTGATCAAAAGTTATATGCCATTCCCACCAGCGGTACTTTAGACAGCAGCACAATTGATTCTTTTGCTATTCCTACCCCCACTCCTGTTGCTAATGATCCCAATGGAGCAGTTGATAATAGAACAGCTGAACAAATTGCTGGTGATATGCGTTCCTTTGGTTTAGGGACTAATGATGGCAAAATTTATATCGGCTTGGTCGATTCAGTTGAATCCAGTCAAAATCGGAATTTTCTGAGAGCGTACATCTATACATTTGATCCAAATACAGGTAGTTTTAGTGATAATCCTGTTTTTGACTTCGATCTTACCTATACCAAAGGTGACCCAAGCTATAGCGACTTAGCAGGTAACGAAGAAAGTTGGCAAGCCTGGACAGATCAACAACCTGATCTTTTAGGAACTAGTTCTTCAGGTGGTGGTTTTTCCTATCCCCAACCGATGATCGCAGACATTGAATTTGATAACGGTTCAATGGTTATTGGTTTACGCGATCGCAATGCCGATCAGATGGGTAATTTTACTTTATCGCCTATTAACAGTGTTGATGGTACTAGTACTAACACCTACGAAACCAATTCTGCTGGTGATATTCTTCGTGCAGCTCCTAATGACGGTGGTGGTTACACATTAGAAAGCAATGGCTCTATTCCTGATGGTTTTGGCGGAACTTTAGTGGGAGGAGCAAATAGTAGTAATCAAGGGCCTGGTGGAGATGAGTTTTATTCCCAAGAAAGTTATGGTGGAACTCACAACGAAACTGCTCTTGGTGGACTGTTGCAATTACCTGGAGAATCAGAAATTCTATCTCCTGTTTACGATCCGATTACTATTCGTTCAGGTGGAGTCAAATATTTTAATGCTTTAAATGGTGACCAATTAAATAGTGGCTTTGAACTTTATAGTGAAGCCGCTTCCAATGCTGGAGAAGGCTTTGGCAAAACTGCTGGCTTAGGAGATGTCGAAGCTTTACTAGATAATGCTCCTATTGAAGTTGGCAACCGTATTTTTAATGATAAAGATGCCGATGGTCTTCAAGATGCCAACGAAGCAGGAATTGCTGGTGTTACCGTTCGTTTATTTGATAGTAGTAATACAGAAATTGCTTATACTACTACTAATGCAGAAGGTAAATATAGTTTTGGCGGAATTAATGCGCCCACTTTACTATCTCCCAACACCAATTACGAAATTCGGATTGATAACGGAACAGGTACTCCTCTAGAAAGCTACAACGTAACTCTCGAAAATGCTGATAGCAATAATCGCGACAGTATTGACTCTGATGTCGTAGATAATGCAGGAACTCCTACTATTTCCTTTACTACAGGTAATGCAGGACAAAACAACTTTACTTTAGATGCAGGATTCACTCAAGGTGTCACTTTAGTTGGTTGGATTGACTTTAACCGTGATGGTGTTTTCGCCGATACCGAAGCAGTTACTCTTGATACCAGCAATGGACTTAACACTGATGGTACGGCTAATACCCTCGAATTCGCAGTTCCCGCAGATTTGGAATCTGGCCCGACAGCAGCCCGTTTCCGTGTTGCTAGTGGCTTAACAGGAGACACTTTAGATGGTACTACTCCCAATGGGGCTGCACCTAACGGCGAGGTTGAAGATTATGTTGTTAATTTAGTCCCCACCTATAAACTTTCAGGTACGGTTTATAACGATACCAATGCCCCTGATGCGAATGGTATTGAACCTGCTGATACGACCATTGCTGGCGTTACAGTTGAACTGTTTAACGTTGATGCTGCGGGTAATCCGACTGGAGCAGTGATCGCAACTCAGACTACCGATGCAACTGGTAAGTATGAGTTTACTGATTTAACTGACGGTAAATATATCGTTGTGGAGACTCAGCCTGCTAATTATGGCGATGTCACCGATGTTGATGGTGGTACTGACAACAAGATTCTGGCAACTATTGCGGGTGCTGATTCGGTCAATAATGACTTCTTGGAAGAAGCTCTCTATAAACTTTCAGGTACGGTTTATAACGATACCAATGCTCCTGATGCAAATGGGATTGACCCAACTGACAAACCCATTGATGGAGTTACCGTTGAACTGTTTAAAGCTGATGCTAGCGGTAATCCAGTTGGGCGATCGCGACTCAGACTACCGATGCCACTGGTAAGTATGAATTCACTGGCTTAGCTGACGGTAAATATATCGTTGTGGAGACTCAGCCTGCTAATTATGGCGATGTTACCGATATCGATGGTGGTACTGACAACAAGATTCTAGCAACCATTGCTGGGGCTGACAGCGTTGATAATGACTTCTTGGAAGAAGCACTCTATAAACTTTCAGGTACGGTTTATAACGATACCAATGCTCCTGGTGCTGATGGTATTGAACCTGCTGATACGACCATTGCCGGCGTTACCGTGGAACTGTTTAACGTTGATGCGAATGGTAATCCTACTGGTGCGGCGATCGCGACTCAGACTACCGATGCCACTGGTAAGTATGAATTCACTGGCTTAGCTGACGGTAAATATATCGTTGTGGAGACTCAGCCTGCTAATTAT